>CAZFUY010000012.1:1836-39984 GCA_964522445.1 uncultured Thiotrichaceae bacterium
TCCTGATTATCCTGATTATCCTGATTATCCTGCAAGCGATTATCACGACGTGGATTTCTGTTTCGATTGCGATTTCGATTGCGACCAGCACCACGACGTGTGCCTCGATTATCCCGCTGTTGATTATCCTTACTTTGATTCTCGTTCGGCTGTTTTTCCTGTGACCGATTATCCTGTAATTTTTTCTGTTCCTGTGGTTTATTCACATTTTGCTGCTGCGACTTAACCTCACCCTGCGTCTGCTGTGGTTTATTTTGCTGTTTTTTCTGCTGCGGCTTATTTTGCTGCTGCCTGTTATCAGAACGGTTTTCATTGCGGCGTTTATTATTACGACGACTATTATTTCGCCGCTGATCATTTCTGCGGCTACCATGTTTTTGCGGCTGCTCTGCACCTTTTGAAGATGGTTTTTTCTTTTCTTCTTCACCACCACCACCAAACAGAGCTTTAAATAATTTCGCAAAGAAACCAGGCTCAGCAGGCTTAGTGACTATCGGAGCAGGAGCAGCCGGTTTAATAGATTGCACAGCCGGTGCTTCTGCCGCTGCTTGCTGCTCTTTCTTTTCTGGCATATAAGGTGTGTCATCAATCTCTGCCAGTTGATGAGATGCCTGACCTTCAAAATTACGAGTTTCTGATTTCCGCACACGCGTCACATCATAATGCGGTGTCACCATTGAGGCATTTGCAATAATAGAAATTTCTACTTTTGTCCGCGCTTCAATTTCATTTAATGCCTCACGTTTTTCATTAAAAATATAGGTCGCCACATCCACGGGTACCTGAGTAATAACACGTACGGTATGCTCTTTAAGCGCTTCTTCTTCTGCAATACGCATTAAAGATAAAGACAATGATTCAACACTGCGAATAGTGCCATAACCTGTACAGCGAGGGCATACAATTTGAGTTGCTTCACCCAGTGATGGGCGCAGGCGCTGACGAGACATTTCCAGTAAACCAAAACGAGAAATACGACCAATTTGCACGCGCGCACGATCCACTTTTAAAGCATCACGCAAACGATTTTCCACAGCTCGTTGATTACGCGACTGCATCATATCGATAAAGTCGATAACCACCAGACCACCTAAATCACGCAAACGTAACTGGCGCGCAATTTCATCAGCTGATTCAAGATTGGTGTTGAGTGCCGTTTCTTCTATATCACCACCTTTGGTTGCACGAGCGGAGTTGATATCAATAGAAATTAAAGCTTCAGTATGATCAATAACAATCGCACCACCTGAAGGCAAACTCACTTCACGCTGGAATGCTGACTCAATCTGACCTTCAATCTGGAAACGATTAAACAGCGGAACACTGTCATCATAAAGCTTAAGTTTGCGTGCGCTATTAGGCATTACCTGCTTAACAAAATCCTCTGCTGTTTTATACACATCAGGATTATCAATAACAATTTCGCCAATATCAGTACGGAAGTAATCACGTAAGGCACGAATAATGACATTGCTTTCCTGATAAATAAGAAATGGTGCGGCGCGCTCGGCTGAGGCTTTCTCTATGGCACTCCAGATTTGAACCAGATAATCCATATCCCATTGCAGCTCTTCTGTGCTACGACCCACACCCGCTGTGCGCACAATCAAACCCATGCCTGATGGCACTTCCATCTGACTCATAGCTTCACGGATTTCAGCTCGGTCTTCGCCTTCAATGCGACGAGAGACACCACCTGCACGAGGGTTGTTTGGCATCAACACCATATAACGGCCAGCCAGGCTGATAAATGTTGTTAAGGCTGCGCCCTTATTGCCGCGCTCTTCTTTATCCACCTGAATAACAACCTGCGTACCTTCTTTAACGGCTGTTCTTATATCCGGGCGGCCACCGGTTTTACGTGCTTCATCGGTAAAATAACTGCGTGATATTTCTTTGAAAGGTAAAAAGCCATGGCGATCAGCGCCATAGTCAACAAAAGCAGCTTCCAGACTGGGTTCAACCCGGGTAATAGTGCCTTTGTAAATACTGGCTTTTTTCTGTTCTCGTGAAGAGACTTCGATATCCAGATCGTAAAGTTGCTGGCCATCGACCATGGCCACGCGAATCTCCTCTTTCTGGAGCGCGTTTATTAAAATTCTTTTCATTGTTTGATAAACCTAATTCGGATTGCCACCCCAAACTGACAATGGGTTGTGTATTTTCAACAACACTTGCATGCCCATTACGAACCAGCACAAACAGGCACGCGAAAGCCATATAGCTATCCAGTATGGTGCTATGAAAGGCTTGGGCAAGTTTATGCATAGGGGTGATATTCATTAAAATAACCTGTTCCCGGAAGATTCCTGTAAATTCATGAATCAATAAAACTCCGAGAAACCATCAGACTCATATATTTTCGATATGAATCAAAATTCTGTTGTATACCGCGTTATTCACGCTGTAGATGTAACTGGAAATAAATTCCACTGCCTCATTATAGGCAGTATTTAAAAATAACCTGCAAATATCTGAGAAAATCCTGAAAAATTAACCTTTACAGATTTTTCAGAAGTTGCACAGTGTTGCACTGTGTGAGTGTTTGGTCAAGTAAAAGGAATTAAGAACTATTGCCTGAATATTTAAGGTAGAGTTTAAATATTAATCAACTTACTTCTTTCTCTGTCTGCTATCGATCATTTCAGGATTAAACAGTCAATCTATCTGTATTCATCCACACCAGTACCTTATTTATTACCACATTTTTTAAATACTCACCTTATCGGGGGTTTCAGACAATCTATATTGTAGTTTATAATAATATTCTTAAATAACTTAAAATTAATATGTTCAAGGAAATTAAAAATGAAGAATGTAATTAAATCATTGATTTCAGCTACGCTGTTATTAGTAGCATCAAGCACACAGGCAGTAATCATTGAAGAAGCATGGTTATCATATGATCCCTTTCTGGGAGGGGATGCAGAATACACAGTAACTAATAATTCCAGTAATAGCATATATGCCTTTTTTGTTGCCAATGATGATGCAACCAATGTCTCAAGTGTAAATAATGGCTGGGATTCTTATACAGTAGACGCATTCTGGTGGGATAATGCCGCTTCAAATATCAACTATCTGGGTGGAATTGATAATCCTGTATACACCAGCAGCCTTGGCTCATTTAGTGATTTATTTACAGGTTATAATCAGGCAATAGTGTATAGCTTTAGCTATTACAACTTAAATGGTCTTGAGGCCTACCCTGACGCACAACCCATTGCAGCAGGTACAACGGTGGGTGGTTTTTACTTTACAACAAAAGAGCTGGCATCGCCTTTTGTTGCTATTGATATAAACGGTAGAATTATTGATACAGGTGAGGCAGTGCATGTTGTTCCTGTTCCAGCAGCAGCCTGGTTATTTGCGTCTGGTCTGATTGGCATCGCAGGTATTGCTCGTCGTAAAGCTTAAATCGCTTTAAATAAAGTCATCCCAAAAAAAACCGGCTCAGGTAGCCGGTTTTTTTATACATTTTATAAAAGCACGCCTAAGATCAGCTTTTAAACTTTGAAGTAGCACGTTCAAAACTGCCACCATCAGCAATCACCGAACCACTACCCGCTTTCACTCTGCCTGCCTGATGATGAAAACTACCACCATCCATTCCAGCTCTGTTCATTGTATGAATGGCGTTATTTGCACCAATGGAAGACATATTTTCAATTCGATAAAATAATGCCAGCACCAGCCCGCTAACCAGTGCCAACATAATCAGGTGAGGTACACTCAATTCATAAACGACAACCGCAACTAGCAGAAGTAATGCGGAGATAACAAGCTTTGCAACACCACTCACCTGTAAGCCAGAATGAGACTGTTGATGATGAGAAATAGCAATTGATTGCATGACGATTCCTGTAAGTTAAATTCGATATTTATACTCTACAGAAATACACGTATAGAAAAGGTAAACGCAACATCAAGGGAACGTTAAGACGGCTGAATTAAGATACCTCTGAATCTGCTACAGAAGCCAGTTGAAGCACTATCAACGCACCGCCTTCAGCCCGGTTACTCAGAGACACCTTCCAGCCGGCCAGCTCACATAACCGCCACACCAGCGATAAGCCCAGCCCAGCTCCGCTACCGCTATGATTCCCTCGAACATAAGGCTGAAAAAGATGCTCAGGATTATCAGTGCCAAACCCCGGGCCATTATCTTCTACCTGAATAGTATTTTTATCAATTTTCACTTTCACCTGCCCCTGTTCGGTAAAACTAAGCGCATTGCGTAACAGGTTACCCAGCACCATTGATAAAATAGCATGGTCTACATGCACTTTTAATGGTGCTTTAACGTCAAGAATCACATCGACAGATTTGTGCTGAAATAATGCCTGATAATGCTCAATAACTTCACGTGCAACGGTTTCTACATCACATTCAATAGATCGGCTACTGGCATCACCTTTTTCTCTGGCCAGAGCCAGCAAACCGGCAGTAATTTCTTCCATAGAATTTGTTGCCCTGGCTATACGTAAAACACGTTTTCGAATACGGGAATCCAGTGTTTCATCAGATAATAACAGTTCGGTAGCACCGTTAATAACGGCTAGCGGGGTACGTAATTCATGACTGACATCACCGGTAAACAGACGCTCCCGCTCAATAAAATCATGCAGGCGCTGCAGATAAATATCAAAGTCCTCAGCTAGCCTGCGAACCTCTATCCATGGAAATTCTTCGGCCAGAGGTGCGGGTTCATCTTCAGGGTGCAGCTCTGAGACACGACGTGCCAGCTCATTTACCGGCGCAATCATACGCACTGCCAGCCAGCGTCCGGCAAGTGCAGAAATAATGGCTACCAGCAGAACACTCACCGACAGCAAAGTGATAAAACCAGCCTCTCGCTGACGTAAAGCACTGGTATCATAGAGCACCACAAAACGCTGATCAGCCACGGCACGCACCGCAGCACGGTAACTGATTCCATCCAGTATGAGCGCATGAAGCCCCGGCTCAAGAGTTCTCACTGCCTCAGGAATCTGAGTCGTTCCACCCTGCTCTGCCACCACATAAGCACGGATCGTTGCTGTACGTTCCGGTAGAGAAAACGGATTACGATGACGGCGGGCAATATAATCATCCAGCTCTGCATTAAGGGTGTCATCAATGAGTCGCGCCTCCAGATCTGCAGAGGCGATATAAATAATGGATGCCAGCACCAGACTAACCACCCCGCCAAAAATTGCCAGAGTGATAGAAAGCCGACTGCGCAAACTCCAGTTAGTGGTCATCGGATCGGGCTATCTGGTAACCCATGCCACGCACTGTGTGTACAAGAGGCAGTTCAAAGTTACGATCTATGGCTGTACGCAGCACATGAAGATGTGCCCGCAAGGTATCACTATCCGGCAGGGAGTCACCCCAGATTTTTCGCTCTATAACTTCACGGCTGACGACACCAGGGGATTTTTGCATTAACAGTGCAAGAATTTTTATTGGAATAGGCGGCAGTTCTATACGCTGACCGCTTCGACTCACCCTTAATGTCTGAGGATCAAATAACAGATCTTCAACCTTTAACTGCTTTTGTGTCACCGCACCTCGCCCTCTGCGAGCCAGCGCATTAAGACGCACTTCCAGTTCAGGCAACGCAAAAGGCTTTACCAGATAATCATCAGCACCACTATTAAAGCCATCAAGTTTATTATCAAGGGTGTCACGTGCGGTTAACATCAAAACGGGCGTATCGTGACCTTCATTACGCAGACGGGAACACACTTCGAGACCATCCATTCCCGGTAACATTAAATCAAGAACAATCACATCATAGGCATTGTTAAGCGCAAAGTTCAGACCTGTAAGCCCATTATAGGCAATATCGACTATATGCCCGCGATCTTCAAAAAACTCACTCAGGTTTTCCACCAGATCCGGGTTATCTTCAATGACCAATATATACATAAACTGACTTTAAATTTAAGAAGACCTGATTTTTACTGTTATGAATAGCTGTGACACCGCCGGAAGCATAGAATAGTATAAACACCCTTTTAGAAAAATACTATTCTAAGCCCTGTCCAATATGAAATGAGCCTGACCATTTTAAGTTCTTAGCATCATGCAACACATCAAGGCAATCTACCCCTTACACCAGGTTTGTATTTAGCTGTAAAATGCCGCCCATGAGCATCATCCATAATAAAGTCCATATTGTTGAAATCACCCCCCGAAATACCGACCAGCGTCTGGATAATTTTTTGCTTGGCCAGCTTAAGGGCGTTCCCAAAAGTCGTGTTTATAAGCTCTTGCGCAGCGGTCAGGTAAGGGTAAACAAGGGCAGAAAGAAACCTGGCTACCGCCTACAGGAGGGTGATCAGGTACGCATCCCGCCTGTTACTATGCTTGAGAAACCTTCATCTGAAGCACCGGCTTATATGCTGGAAAAAATTCAGCAGTCCATTCTGTTTGAAGACAATGCTTTGCTTGTTCTTAATAAACCTGCTGGCATTGCTGTACACGGTGGTAGCAATATTGCCTTTGGTGTTATTGAAACGCTTCGCCAGTTAAGACCCAATGACGAGATGCTGGAACTGGTGCATCGTCTTGATCGCGAAACCAGTGGTTGCCTGATAATTGCTAAAACTCGCCCTGCACTCACTCGGCTTCATGAACTCTTTCGTAGCGAATCTAATATGAAAAACGGCGGCATAGAAAAAATTTACCACGCTATTGTTGTTAATCGCTGGCAGGGCGGTGAGAAAATAATTGATGTGCCTTTGAAAAAAAATCAGTTAAAAGGTGGCGAACGTATTGTTACCGTTGATGAAACAGGTAAAGACGCTAAAAGTCTGTTTACGCCACTGGATTATTATGCTGATGCCACTCTGGTCAAAGTTAAGTTATTCACCGGACGCACACATCAAATAAGAGTTCATGCCGCTTATGAAAAACACCCGGTTGCAGGTGATCCCAAGTACGGTGATAACAAATTTAATCAGCACCTGAAAAAGCAGGGTTTCAAACGCATGTTTCTACATGCACATACATTAAGCTTTGAGCTGGATAAAAAATATGACATTACTGCACCTTTTGATGATAGCTGGCTGAAGCTATTGCAAACACTTAAAATGAATTAACTGCTGTAGGAGCAGCTTTAGCCACAAAAATAATTCATAGAATTAATCGCGGCTAAAGCCGCTCCTACAATTATGAAAAAACCACGAGATTTTTAATGACTAATACAATCAACCTCCCCTACAAATTAATTATCTTCGACTGGGACGGCACTTTAATGGACTCAGAGACCCGTATCGTAAACTGCCTTAGAACAGCCTGCATCGAAGCGGGATTTGAATCACGCTCAGACTTTGAATTAAAAGATGTTATTGGCCTGGGTTTAAGAGAAGCATTGAAAAAGCTTCACCCAGATGAAAATGATGAGATGATTGAAACAATGGCCTCAACTTATCGCCACGCCTATTTAAATACAGATGAAACACCCTCAGAACTTTTTCCGGGAGTGGAAGCACTTTTAGATGATCTAAAAACTCAGGGTTACAGTCTGGCCATAGCCACAGGCAAAGGTCGTCAGGGCTTAGATCAGGTGCTTGAATATACTCAACTGGGCGCGCATTTTCACACCACACGCTGCGCATCTGAAACTATTTCCAAACCACACCCTCAAATGCTTGAAGAAATTCTCGACCAAATGGAAATGACCGCAGCCGATGCTTTAATGATTGGCGACACTGAATACGATATGGAAATGGCAAAAAATGCAAACATGGATTCACTGGGTGTAAGTTATGGTGTACATAGCGTTGATCGCCTGCTAAAACATAATCCCATTGGTTGCATAGACGATATTACTGAATTAACGCACTACTTAAAAAAGATGGCTTAGGAAAATATAATGAGTGAAGAAAACAGCTGGGAAAGACGTGTTATAGAAAAGATTGCCACTGAAGGCATCAAAGAACAGAAGCGCACAAGACGTTGGGGCATATTTTTTAAACTGCTTACTTTTGCTTATTTGATTACTATTCTGGCTATGTTTTATCAGGATCAGGAAGATATTATTGGCCAGGCCGGCAAAAAGCATACTGCACTGGTTAATTTAAAAGGCGTTATTGCCCCCAGCACTGAAGCCAGCGCAGACAGAGTGATTACTGGCTTACGCAATGCATTTAAAGACAAAAAAACAGCCGGTGTTATTTTGCGCATCAACAGCCCGGGCGGAAGCCCTGTTCAGTCCGGTTATATTTATAAGGAAATGCTGCGCCTGCGCAAGAAATATCCCGATATTCCACTGCATGCAGTTATTACTGATATCGGTGCTTCTGGTGGCTATTATGTCGCTGCCGCAGCTGAAAAAATCTATGCCGATCAGGCCAGCCTTATAGGCTCAATCGGTGTTCGTATGGACAACTTCGGTGTTGTAGAAGCAATGAAAAAATTAGGCATTGAGCGCCGCACACTGACCGCTGGCAAAAATAAGGCCATGCTAGATCCTTTCAGCCCGTCTAACCCTGAAGTTACTGCACACTTACAGACATTACTAACCAATATTCATGAGCAGTTTATCAATGCCATAAAACAGGGGCGAGGCGATCGTTTAAAAGAAGTTGAAGGCATGTTCAGTGGTTTAATCTGGACGGGCGACCAGGGTGTAAAAATTGGTTTAATTGATGAGTTAGCCAGCTCCAGTCATGTTGCCCGTGAAGTTATTGGCGCAGAAAGCATTGTTGATTTCACAGTTAAACCCGATCTTTTTGAGCGTTTTTCAGAACGTGTTGGCACTAAAATAGCCCATGTTATGACTCAACAATCACTGCTTCCACAGTTAAAGTAAGGCAACACAAATCATAGCCAAGATAGTGATTTTACTAAAAAAGGTATAAATTCCTCTGGTAGAAAGAAAATCGACCATTTATGATCTATTCTTCGTAAAGGAATATGACAATTATAAACCTGGAAGAATCAGTTGAATCACGAAAGTCTGCACAAGCTCTTGAATTGTCTAGCTATATGAAAAAAATGTTTATCACCAATAAGGTGACTACACATTTTTTCATTACGCTATCCAAATCAATAGCTTGCACATCCTTTTCGCGCCCAACTGATTTTTCCAGGATAAACGGCCGATCTATCGGGGGATGAATGAAAAAGGGTTTTCTGAGAAGTGACTGGTTTGCGGGATTAAGCATCAGTCTTCTGATAATCTTATTAGGCAACTGGGGCGCATTCGATAATATTGAGCGTAGCGCCTATGATTTTGGTGTTCGCTCATCATCCAAAATACCCAGCAATAAAGTTGCTGTTATCGCCATAGACGATGTGAGCATCGCCAATATTGGCCGCTGGCCCTGGTCACGTGATGTCCACGCAGAAATGCATCATATTCTCAAAAAAGGTGGAGCCAAAGTTATTGGTCAAACCACCTTTTTTATTGAGCCACAAATTGATCCCGGGCTAAAGCATATTCACGAGCTCATTCAATTTTATGGCACTAGCAGTCTGGCTGCTGACTTTTCAGCCATTAAAAATCTACCTGCCAGAACTTTAACAAAATTACCTGAAGATATTCTAAGTCTGGAAGCAGACCTTGGCATACTGGGCGAAAAACTGGTACAGGCAGAACAGGAACTCAACACCGATAATATTCTAGCTCAAAGTCTCGAAGACACTAACAATGTTGTACTGGCGATGCATTTTGCCATTGGTGAACCTATGGGCAGGCCTGATTTTGTTTTGCCCAGCTATGTTAAAAAGAATCTACTAACTAATATTGAAAACAACCCGGTTATAAATCCAGAAGGTTTCTTCCCTCTACCATCTGTTGATGTACTGTATCCCATTGATGTCATTGGCCCTTATGCCGACAGCATGGGCGCACTTAATGCTTATCCCGATAGTGATGGCGGCATTCGTTCTGAGCCTCTGGTAATTAATTTCTTTGATGAATTTTATCCATCTATGTCTTTAATTCTGGCAGCACGCAGCCTGAACCTTACCGCCAGAGATATTAAAGTCAGCCTGGGCGAAGGTGTGCAACTGGGTGGGCTAAAAATCCGCACTGACCCAACTCTGCAAATGAATACTTTTTTCTATAACACTAATGATGAAAGCAGCGCATTTCAGGTTGATTCTTTCTACGATGTTTTACAGGGCAAAATCCCCGCCAGCAAATACAAAGGCAAAGTTGTATTAATTGGAGCGACAGCAACAGGCGTTGGTGACAGCATGGCCACGCCTATTGACTCTAATATGGCTCCAGTTCTAACTTTAGCTCACTCTGTTTCCAGTATATTAAACGAAGATTTTTTTATTGAACCTGAATGGGCAGAAAATGCACGTCTGGGCACTATTCTTTTAATTGTGCTGTACATTGTTTTACTGCTGCCCCGCCTTAAAGCCGGGCTATCTGCTGTATTAACAAGTCTCTTACTCATCGGTATTCTTACTACTCACTTTATCATGATGACTGAAAATGGCCTTTGGCTACAGCTAATGACACCGGCCATTCTGCTACTTATTGGTCATGCTCTATTAACAACCAAGCGTCATCTATTAACAGAAAAAGGTAAAATGCAGCTAGATGCAGAATCCACAGAAAGTAATCGTATGTTGGGTCTGTCACTTCAGGGACAGGGGCAGCTGGATGCTGCTTTTGAGAAATTCCGCAAGCTGCCAGCCAGCAAGGAAACACTGGAGCTACTCTACAATCTGGCACTGGACTTTGAACGTAAACGCCAGTTCAATAAAGCGGGTTCTGTGTATGGCGTAATGAAAGAAATTGATCCTAAATTCCGTGATCTCAAGCAACGCATGACTCGCGCTCAGGCCATGGAAGAAACCGTCATATTAGGCGGTGGTGGCAGCTCATCTCCTGGCGGCACTTTAATACTTGAAGATGGCGGCATTGAAAAGCCTATGCTGGGTCGCTACGAAGTTGAAAAAGAACTGGGCAAAGGCGCTATGGGCGCAGTATATCTGGGTAAAGACCCTAAAATCAGCCGTGTAGTTGCTATTAAAACCATGGCCTTATCACAGGAATTCGAAGGCGATGAACTACAGGAAGTTAAAGAACGCTTCTTCCGCGAGGCTGAAACAGCGGGTCGCCTGAGCCACCCTAATATTGTAACTATTTATGATGCAGGGGAAGAACACGACCTTGCCTATATCGCTATGGAGTTTCTAAAGGGAACGGATCTTGCCTGCTACGGCAAACCCGATGCTTTACTACCCGTTGATAAAGTGCTCAGTATTGTAGGCCGCTCCGCAGACGCGCTCAGTTTTGCGCATAAACAAAACGTCGTTCACCGTGATATCAAACCAGCCAATATCATGTACGACCCTGAAACCGATTCATTAAAGATCACCGATTTTGGTATTGCTCGCATTACAGATTCAAGCAAAACCAAAACAGGTATGGTTCTGGGTACGCCATCTTATATGTCACCCGAACAATTAGCCGGAAAAAAAGTAGATGGACGCTCCGATATCTTCTCTCTCGGTGTAATGCTGTTCCAGATGGTTACTGGTCGCCTGCCCTTTCAGGGAGATTCAATGGCGACACTAATGTATAAAATAGCCAATGAAGAACACCCAACAGCCAGCACTATACGCCCAGATTTGCCCCGTTGCGTCAGTATCATTATTAACCGCGCTTTAGCAAAAGACCGCAACAAGCGCTATCAAAATGGTGCACAAATGGCATCAGATATTAGCAAGTGCCGACAAATCATGAAAAAATCGAAAAAGGCCTGATTGATCAATGAGCTTGAAAGACAAAATCATAATCACCGGCCTCACTGATCAGGGCTGCGTAAGAGACCACAATGAAGACAGTATTGGCAGTGAAGTCGATATGGGTCTGGTTGTGCTTGCCGATGGCATGGGCGGCCATAAAGGCGGCGAAGTTGCCAGTGCATTAGCGGTTGATACTATCCTAAACACATTAAAAAAATCACTGGAAGAAATTAACACAGGCCAGATAGATGAAACAACAGGTTATAGCCTGGAAAGCATGGCTATTGAAAATGCGATAAAAGAAGCCAATACGGTTATTTATCACGCATCAAAAAACAATAAACAATATGAAGGCATGGGAACAACCGTTGTCGTCGTGCTATTTTATGATAACCGTCTTACTGTTGCCCATGTCGGCGATTCACGTCTGTACCGAATACGCAAAGACAATATGGAACAATTAACCCGTGACCATACCTTGCTACAGGAGCTGGTTGATCGTGGTTTTTACACTCAAAAAGAAGCACGCGAGTCATTAAATAAAAACCTGGTAACCCGAGCGGTAGGTGTAAGCCCGACTGTTGAGGTTGATTTGCTGGAAGATATTGCTATAACCCATGATATATATCTACTTTGCTCTGACGGTTTAAACGATATGATTGATGACGAGCTGATTTTAAATACGGTACTAAATTACCGTGACAACCTGGAAAAAGTAGCAAAAGAACTTATAAGACAGGCTAAAGAACACGGTGGTAAAGATAATGTTTCGGCATTATTAGCATCGCCCGTTAAACCCTATCCAGTCAATAGCGGCTGGTTTTCTCGAATTTATGATTTATTTTCATAATATAAGCGCACTATTAACGCGAGTACTAAAATGGCAACCATAAAATTAAAATTTAACGGCGAAGTGATTCAGGAAATTCCGCTTACTAAAGAAACAACCACAATAGGTCGTAAACCAGATAATGATATTCACCTCGATAATCTTGCTGTAAGTGGTCATCATGCCAAGCTACTCACCATTTTAAATGATTCATTTATTGAAGACCTAAGCAGTACAAATGGTACGTTTGTAAATGGCTCATTAATAAAAAAACAGGCCTTAAAAAATGGCGATATTATTAAAGTAGGTAAACACGAATTAGCCTACATTAATGAAACAGCCAGTAACTCAGAAGATGATTTTGAAAAAACTATGATCATCAATCCTGGCGCAGCAGGTATGCCAGAAGATGCAGGAAGCAAAGACATTGATCGCTCAGTAGGACAACTGGCCAAAGAAATTGCATCAGCCGATTCCGATACAAAAGCAGCCACTGGCAAAGCAAAAATTCGACTGGTAAGTGGCGCTAATAGTGGAAAAGAATTACCCCTTACAAAAATACTCACCACACTGGGCAAACCCGGCACACAGGTTGCCGCCATTACCCGTCGCCCGACAGGTTACTTCCTGATTCATATTGATGGAGGAGACAATGCGGGTCGCCCTAAAGTTAATGACCAGGAAATTGGTGCTCAGGCACATCCACTGAATAATAATGATGTTATTGAAGTAGCCGGTGTGAAAATGACATTTTTCTTTGAGTAAAAAATTGTACGCCAAAAGATAATAAGAGCACTTTGCACGAAACAAATCCTGTCATCCGGTATGCTTTTGAGCCGGGATGACAGGATTTTTTTGTTTTTAACATACGACTTATAACTTACAACTTTATTCTTTATCAAACACAGCAATCGACTCAACATGCGCCGTATGCGGGAACATATCCATAACACCCGCAGCCACTAACTTATAGCCCAGATCATGAACCAGTACGTGTGCATCACGCGCTAATGTTGCCGGATGACATGATACATAGACAATACGTTTAGCATTTAATTTAGCCAGATGTTTCAGCATTTCCATAGCACCTGATCTTGGTGGATCAAGTAGAATCTTGTCATAACTTTTATTTAACCATTTAGAACCTGTTAAATCTTTAGATAAATCTGCCGCATAAAATTCTACATTTTCAATATTATTTAACTTTGCATTTTCCCTTGCTTTTACAACCATTACCTCAGCACCTTCAACACCGCTAACATGCGCCGCTTTTCCTGCCATGGGTAAAGTAAAATTACCCAGACCACAAAATAAATCCAGCACAGTATCATCTTCATTTAAATCAAGATATTCCAGTGCGTGATCAACCATTTGATTATTAATCTCTGGATTTACCTGAGTAAAATCGGAAGGATCAAATTCAATACGCACATTATGATTTTTTAATTTATAAAAAAGTGGCTCAGGGGATTCTGGATATAAAGGCGCTATAGTATTAATGCCACCGGGTTGTAAAAATATCTGAATATTTTCTAATTTTGCAAACGCAATTAATGACTGTGTATCGGAATCACTTAATAACTCAAGATGCCGAAATACAAGTGTTGTTTTCACACCACCACTTTTTGATTCACTAATGGCTACTTCAATTTGCGGAATTGTTTGACGAGCATCCATTGCCATAATAAGCAAACCCAGTTGCTCTAATTTTTCACCAACAGACGCATGTAATACTTTACATGAATTTAAATCTGCCAGAAATGAACTCGCTTTTTCTCTAAAGCCAACTAATACTTTTTCTTTTTTAATAACATGACGAACACCAAGACGCGCTTTATGCCGATAAGACAAAGTAGGCCCACGTAATGGTTGTAATACTTTTTCTGGCTGAATTTTTGCGATGTGTTGTAAATGATTTAACAGTGCCTGTTGCTTCGCTTCTATCTGCGCATTTTCTTCCATATGCTGCAAACTACAGCCCCCACAAATACCAAAATATTCACAGGGTGGCGTTACTCTTTGCTCAGATGCTTCCAGTATTTCAACGGCACTGGCTTCATCATGTTTGCTACTGGTTTTGGTGTATTTAAAAAGAACACACTCTCCAGGCAAAGCAAAATCAATAAAGGTTGCTTTACCGTTAACACTGGAAAAACCACGGCCTTCCGGGGTTAGTTCCTGAATGACTGTTTCAACTAATTCCTGTGGAAGTTTTTGTCTACGACCGCGACGTCTACGTTTTTTTGGCATGGATCTTTAAAAGGGAAAATTACAAAGGCAAGAAGTATAGAGGAATGAGGGGATATTGTCTTTGGTCTTCAATATTGTATGACTTGTTTTTTCTGTTTGTCATCCCGAAAATACCCCGGTTGATAAGTACCGATCACCACGATCACAGATAATCGAAACAATCAGTGAGTTTTCAAGCTGCTCACTTAATTTTAAAGCCGCAGCCACTGCACCACCCGAAGATATGCCACAAAAAATACCTTCTTCTTCAGCAAGCCGTCTTGTTATTTCTTCGGCATCCTGCTGATTAACATCAATCGTCTGATCAACCCGAGACTCATCAAATATGCCGGGTAAATATTCCTTTGGCCAACGGCGTATGCCTGGAATTTTAGAACCTTCTTCTGGTTGCACACCCACAATCTGAATATCTGAGTTCTGTTCTTTTAGATAACGAGATGTGCCCATAATTGTGCCCGTTGTACCCATGGCACTGACAAAATGAGTAATCTGTTTGTGCGTATCTCGCCAGATTTCTGGGCCTGTTGTTTGATAATGAGCAACTGGGTTATCCTCATTATTAAACTGATCCAGTACCTTACCCTTACCCTCTTCCTGCATTTTTAAAGCTAAATCACGAGCGCCTTCCATACCCTCATCACTGCTCACAAGAACAAGCTCAGCACCATAGGCTTTCATACTAACTCTACGTTCTTCGCTCATGTTATCAGGCATAATCAAAACCATTATATAGCCTTTGATAGCCGCAGCCATCGCCAGAGCTATACCTGTATTACCACTGGTCGCTTCAATTAATGTATCACCCGGTTTTATATCACCACGCGCTTCAGCCAGTTGAATCATACTCATAGCGGGCCGATCTTTAACCGACCCAGCTGGATTATTACCTTCAAGCTTTACCATAAGCACATTACTGGTATTACCCGGCAATCGCTGCAAACGAACCAGAGGCGTATTGCCGACAAAATCTTCTAAAGTTGGGAATTCATTAATATTCATTTTTTATAAAACTTGAATTGTTCCAGGAAAAAACTGCTAGAATCTAAGGTTATATGTTGTTTTAAA
Source organism: uncultured Thiotrichaceae bacterium (assembly GCA_964522445.1). Taxonomy (GTDB): domain Bacteria; phylum Pseudomonadota; class Gammaproteobacteria; order SZUA-229; family SZUA-229; genus CAZFUY01. Next base: position 17,684 of record CAZFUY010000012.1, read on the forward strand.
GCATATATAGATAGAGCACATTATGCGTTTATTATCCCATAATTAGGGATCACGCCAACAAATTAATAACAAAATAGATGAGTTATGGTTAGAGTCTCAAGCTTCACATTCCTGTCAATTATATCCACATGCCTTCTAGCTGAGCCCGCTCTGGATAATTTATCTGATTTTGAAGATGAGTTTCTGGATGAACTCCCCATTGTTTTATCAGCCTCAAGACTCGCACAGCCTTTAAATGAAGCCCCAGTCGCTATGACAGTTATTGACAGGGAAATGATCGATGCCTCAGGCGCTAGAACCATACCTGATTTATTACGCCTTGTGCCTGGTTTTCAGGTAGGCTATTTTGATGGCAATTCACCTGTTGCAACTTATCATGGCCTTGGCGATGAAAAATCAAGACGAGTACAGATACTTATCGATGGCCGCTCAGTTTATGTTCCTTCGCTGGCTGCGATTCAATGGTCTGATCTTATAATAACCATTGAAGAAATTGAACGTATTGAAGTTATTCGCGGCCCCAATGCTGCAACTTATGGCAATAATTCTTTTCTTGCAGTTATCAGCATTACCACACGCAATGCCATTGAAGACCAGGGGCATAAAATAAAAGTAGCCGCAGGCAGCAAAGACACCATTAACACCCTGTATCGTTTTGGAGGTCAAATTGGATCATCTATTGACTATCGTATAACCGCTGGCACAGAAAATAATGATGGCACTGATTTACTTAATGATTACACAGAAGCAGATTATTTAAGCTACCGAATAGATTTTCAACCTGGCGTAAATGATCAGATATTCTATCAGGGTGGATTTAAAAATCTTGAATTAGGAGACCATGAAAGCGCACCTGATTATCAAACAGAAAGTAGCACTGCATTTCAGTGGTTAAAATGGGAACACAGCTCCGATAACAATAATATTTTATCTCTACAATATTATTATAATTATAATAATGAAGACATGACACATGAAAACAAACTGATTCAGTTTGACCCTCCGTTTAATATAATCGATCCATTTCCCCCTGCACCAGTAACCATCAAATCAGAACGACATGACCTGGAATTTAGTTACACACAAAATTTTGAAAAACTAAGATTAGTATCAGGTATAAGCGCAAGATTAGACCAGGTTAATGGGGAAAACATATTTAGAAACAGCAGCACTCAACGACACAAACTCTATCGAGCATTCTCTCATGGTGAATATCGGTTCAATGATAGCTGGCTATTAAATACCGGCTTTATGGTTGAAAACAATGATATCTCTGGAACTGACTTTGCACCACGTATGGCTATCATTCACCATATAAATGAAAAAAATACCATTCGATTAGGCGCATCCAAAGCAACTCGCACCCCAACACTCTACGATCAAAACGCATACTTAAGAACCAATCAGCAACTAACAGAAAATGGTGGCAACACTCTTAACCCTGCTTTTCAGGCTGCGCTAGGAGGAACAGATATTTTAAACCTTGTAGACCTGACTTCACCTACGGATGTTGATTCAGAAGAAATTGAAAGCATTGAACTAGGTTTTATTTCACAGCTAATTAAAAATAAATTAATGTTAGATATAAAACTATTCAAAGATAAAACAAATCAACTCATTGGCCGAACTGATGTGGAACAGCCAACACCAGAAGATAATTTCGATGGTGCATCACACCAAACTTTAAACACAACCAAATCAAAATCTGAAGGTCTGGAAATCACCCTGGATTATAAACAGGCAAAAGACTTTAGAATTTACGGCTATTATGCATATATTGATATAAAAGCTGAAAGAACTAACCCATTAGGAAATGATGCCACACCAGGTCGACTTGAAGCATCTGCCCCCACTAATTCTTACGGCCTTATGTTTATAAAACACTGGCCTAAAAACTTTGATTTTAGTTTAATGTACTACCGTGTGGGCACTTATGACTGGATAGACAGAACGCGCAACCGTGAAGGCGATTTCTGGAAAGACAGAAATGTCCATAACTATACTAAAGTTGATATTAAATTTGACAAACTTTATCAAATTGGCAAAGAGAAGCTAAAAATATCTCTCATATTACAGAATCTTGCCAATAGCTTTTATGACTACAACAGAACAACTTACACGGACGCATCACTAACTAGCGTTCAACCCGTAACAACAGGCATTAGTAATTTTGGTAGTTTACAGGACAGACGTAGCTATCTTGAATTAAGTTTTATGTTTAACTAAAAAAACATCATGGACAACAGGAATCAGGACCGATTTGAAAAACAAGCTTAACAATATAAATTTCTTTAAACATTTAGCTAAATGTCTATATATTTCTTTCTTTGTCATCAATCTGACTTTCGTATTTCTTATACCCTCTGTTTCTCATGCTAATCATCAATCAGTTTTATTTATTTCACAGCAAAATAAATCATTTTCCTCATCTCTAATTGATTCAATAAAAAACAAGCTTAAAAAAAACTATGCCAATATAGATATAAAACAACAATCAGACAATGTAACTTTATCTGAAGATTACATAAATTCTTATGATCTTATTGTAACACTGGGCAGCAAACCTGCAGAAAAAATCTTACAACACACTTCCAAAAAGCCTGTTCTTAGCTTATTAATTACTAACAGAGCATTTTACTCACTCAATAAATTAAAAAATAAAAATCAACCCTGGAGTATTTTATTATTAAACCAACCAATAGAACGCCAACTTTTACTTATAAAGCATATGCTCGGAGAAAACAAAATAGTAGGCACTATCCTCGGACCTTACTCCTCAAAACATAAAAAAGAACTTATTAGTGCATTTAAAAAAAGCCATTTAAAGCTTGAATATGAAACCACCCAAATCACAGACCAGCTTATTTCATCTTTAAAAAACCTAACTAGAAAGAGTGATGTTTTACTTGCAATTCCCGATCCTGTTGCCTTTAATAAGAAAACAATTCGCGGCATCCTGCTTTTAACATATAGAAAGAAAATCCCTGTCATAGGCTTTTCAAAATCTTATGTTAAAGCAGGTGCAGCAGCAGCTATATACTCAAGCCCTGAACAAATAAGCCGGCATGCAGCTGAATTAATAACTAATTTTTTTAATAACAATCTAAAATTCAAAGAAAATATTTATCAACCAAAATATTTTTCAATTTCTATAAATAATAAAGTTATACGGACGCTTGACATAGAAGCAAAAGACAGAAAAAAAATAGAAAAACTCATCAAACTGGATGAGAATATAAAATGAAAAATTGGGGCATAAAAAAACGTGTCTTATTTCTCTCTATTTTACCTACATTAATAGTGGCAATATCCTTATCTTTTTATTTTAGCTATAACCGAATAAACTATATTGAAGATTCTTTATTTCAGAAAGGCAGGTCTCTTGCCAGTTTTCTTGCCCCGGCATGTGAATATGGCGTCTTCTCTGGGAATATGGAAATCCTGGACAAAATAATTTCAAAAACACTTGAGGAAAAGGATGTTACAAGCGTAACTATCTCTAATGCATATGACGAAATATTGATTACACGATCTAATGTCGGAAAAAACAGACCTCCCCCCAGTTCACTATTATCTTTTTTAATTAATGAAAGGCAAATTAACTTTACAGAAGACATCACAACAACTGAAATTAATGTCAATGATTTTGACGAGTTATTTGAGACCGACATAAATTCACACAATGGATCTATCAGAAATATTGGCCGTATATATTTAACGCTTTCCAACTTATCAACAAGAACACAGCAATTAGACAGTTTATTAAAAAGTTTCTTAATCACTTTTGCTGGCTTAATTATTACTGCCTTTATTGCCATAAAAATAAGTAAGAGTGTGATTGATCCAATACAGAAATTAACAACTGCAGTAAAAGAAATTGCCCATGGAAAACTAAATACTCAAATCAATATTGACTCTGGAGGTGAGATAGGATCACTGGAGAATAGCGTAAGCAAAATGGCACAGGAGATTCAGCTTGTAAGACAGGATCTACAAACACAGGTAGATAAGGCCACGGCTATACTACAAAAAACACTGGATGAACTTGAAATACAGAATATAGAACTTGACCTTGCACGCAACCAGGCCATTTCAGCAAGCAAAATCAAATCTGAATTTTTAGCTAACATGAGTCATGAAATCCGAACACCTATGAATGGTGTTTTGGGGTTTACAGACTTATTAACTAAAACTGAACTTTCAAGCCAGCAAAAAGATTTTGTAAATACAATTAGCAGTTCTGCTACAAACTTACTAACAATTATTAATGACATTCTTGATTTTTCAAAAATTGAATCTGGAAAACTTAATATAGAGAGCATTAACTTTAATCTTTCTGATACCATTGATGATATTATTTCTATGTTTGCACCTATGGCATATAAAAACAATATCGAATTAATATGTCACTCTTACCCTGATATACCCCACACATTAAATGGAGACCCTGCTCGCATCCGTCAAATACTTGTAAATTTAATTGGCAACGCAATTAAATTTACACCAAAGGGACAGGTTGTTATTCGAACAATTGCTACTTCACAAACGGACGAACACATTAGCTTGAAATTTACTATTTCTGATACTGGTATTGGAATGGACGAGTTAAGCAAAAAACGCCTGTTTACAGCCTTTACTCAAGCAGATACATCAATTAGTCGGAAATTTGGTGGCACGGGTCTTGGTCTGGTTATTTCTAAAAAGCTGGCTGAATTAATGGGTGGTGATATTGGTTTTGATAGCGCCATAAACAAAGGCTCTACATTCTGGCTATCTGTTCCATTAATTATCAGCAACGAAAATAAAGAGCCTGTCAAAGCAAATAATGAAACCATTATTTTATTTGAGCCACTGACTCAAAATCGCATTGCCACACGTACAATGCTTGATAGCTTAGGCATTAACACTATAGAAATAAATAACATTGAAAAAATACCTGAATTAGTAAACAATTCTAATGATATAAAAATCACTGCTATTATTGCTGGCATCAATAGATCTAATATTGATAATATTTATTTTATAAACAATCTGGCAAATATACTTAAAAAAGCAGCATTACCTTATCTCACTATTGCCAGTGCTTTTGAGAATTCCGAATTTGACCACATAACTAACGCAGGCATTACAAACATTATATCACGCTGTGCAAATCAGGGCATTTGGCATAACGAAATTCTAAACATATTAAGTTCTAAACAAAACACTAGCTCAAATACAGAAAGCAAAAACAAATCAAATAAAAACATGATATACAATTGGGAAAAGATCCATATTCTTCTTGTTGATGATAATGAAATAAACCTTAAACTTGCACGAATTTTACTTGAAAATAATGGCATACAAGTTACAACAGCAAATAATGGAGAAGAAGCAATAGATCTCACCAGAGATAATTTTTACAATCTTATTTTTATGGACCTTCACATGCCTAAAAGCGATGGTTTCCAGGCAACAGAACACATTAGAAAAACAAATAACCCATGCAAAAAAACAAGTATTATTGCATTAACAGCAAATGCTATTCCTGAAGAACAAATATGCGTCTATGATTCTGGGATGAATGACATTTTATTAAAACCCATTACTGAAAAAGAACTTTTTGATGTATTAAAACGCTGGCTACAGCCTCCTTCTGAAAACATTAGTTGCATTACCAATAAAGAACAAACTCATACTAAAAACGTTAATAACTCAGAAATTTATAACGAAAAAGATGGTATAAAACTCGCTGGAGGCAACAAACAACTGGCAGATGAACTTTTCAGCATGTTAATAAAAGAATTACCAGATCACAGACAGAAAATTATGGTCGCTCAAAATAATAATGACATGGAAAAGTTAAAGTACCACACTCACAAACTACATGGCGCAACCAGTTATTGCGGCGTTCACTCATTAAGAGCAGCCGCCAGAGCACTTGAAGATATAATAGATAATTCTAAAATAGAAGAACTGGAAGATGCCTGTATTAATGCCATATCTGCAATTGATGAACTAGTTAATTTTTATGAAAAACATTTTGATCAAGAATCATAAGTCTATAACCTTTAACTCACAATTTATTATTTACGACTTTCAAACATCATGCGTTTCATCATCTTAACAGCACTATTCAAACCAACAAATACTGATTCTGCAATAATGGCATGACCAATATTTAATTCCTTTATATGTTGGATTGCTGCTATCTTTTTCACATTCTGATAATTCAGACCATGCCCTGCATTAACCTGTAACCCCAGGTCATGCCCCAAATCAACTGCTTCTACTATTTTCTTAAATTCCTTTAGCTCATCATCTCTGCTTTTCACATCAGCAAAATGTCCTGTGTGTATTTCAATAACAGGCGCACCCACGCGTTTTGCTGCTTCTATTTGAACAGGGTCAGCATCTATAAATAATGAGACTTTTACACCCGCTGCAGATAGTCTTGCGCATGCTTCACTTATTCTTTCTTCCTGAGAAACAACATCAAGCCCTCCTTCCGTTGTTAACTCTTCTCGCTTTTCAGGAACAAGACAACAATCTTCAGGCTGAACTTTTTCAGCTATAGACAACATCTCATCAGTCACAGCCATTTCAAGATTCATTCGAGTTAAAAGCATATCTTTCATCATAAAAACATCACGCTCCTGAATATGCCTTCTATCTTCACGCAAATGCAAAGTAATGCTATCGGCCCCCGCCTGCTCTGCCTGCAATGCAGCATACACGGGATCTGGATAACGCGTGCCTCTTGCCTGACGCAATGTCGCAACATGATCGATATTAACACCCAGTAAAATATCCTTGTAATCGGACATTTTTAGCTCCTAATTATAATATTGTAAAACCCCTATTCTATAAAAAAATCACTATTTCCGATATGGCGAATAGCATATATCTCTGCTATTGTCATAGAGATATATGACCTTACTCAGGAATATAAACTGACATCAAAAAAACTCGTATGCTATTGATGCCTCACCTCTTCCAGAGTTATAAAAAAAATAACAGGGGAATAGTTAAGTGCTTAAACAACGTATTTTGCGATATGCTCTTGGTATTGCACTAATCTTCCTGATTGTTCTCCATGTTACCGGACACTTCCCTATCCCCCTGCTCTCAACTCTGGACAACCAGATTTATGACTTACGCTTACGCCTGACTTTACCTAAAAATGTTGATAAAAAAGTAGTCATTATTGATATTGATGAAAAAAGCCTTGGCGAAATAGGTCAGTGGCCATGGGATAGAAAAACCATGGCTAAAATTGTCGATAATTTGTTCGACACATATAATATAAATGTCCTCGGATTTGATATTGTATTTGCCGAAAAAGATGAAGACCCTAGTGATAAGTTTCTTATTAATATGGCAAAAGGTTCTTTAGCTAATAATGCTAAATTTCAACAGGCCTACACTAAAGCCAGACCTTTTCTACAAAGAGACAAAAGCTTTGCCAAAGCTCTGGCTGATAGAAAAACAGTCATGGGCATTATCTTTTATGAAGATGAAGAAATTCCAGAAAAAGGAACATTGCCCGATGGCATTCCTCAATTCACAAAAAAAGTCATTGATACCTTTGATTTTAAAAAGGCCAATAGTTATACAGCCAACCTGGATATATTACAGAAAAATGCACTTGCTGCAGGGTTCTTTGATAACCCAATACTTGATGATGATGGTGTGTTCCGCAAAGTACCACTGCTTCAGGAATTCAACGGCAAAATTTATCAGTCACTGTCTCTTGCGGTAACTCGTGCATCATTAAAAAACGACAATATAAAGATAGGTTATGCAGAACTGGATGATCAGGGCGCAGAAAAATCTCTGGAATGGATTTATATAGGGGATATAGCCATTCCTGTTGATGAAAATGCTGGTGTGCTGGTCTCCTATATAGGAAAACAACATAGCTTCGAATATATTTCTGCTGTAGATATTCTAAATAAAAAAGCCCCTAAAGATATATTAAAAAATAAAATTGCATTATTTGGCACCAGTGCTGCTGGCCTTTTAGATTCAAGAACCACACCACTGGAAAAATCCTATCCAGGGGTTGAAGTTCATGCCAATATTATTCAGGGAATTCTTGATCAAACAATTAAACACAAACCTGAGTATCTGCTTGGCTTTGAAATTCTGATGTTACTAATTTTTGGCATAACATTAACTTTTGTCTTACCAGCTCTTTCTCCACTACTGGGCAGCCTGGCAATGGCGCTATCAATGGGCATCATTATAGCTATCGATTATATTGCCTGGAACAACTGGCAAATGGTTCTTCCTATTGCAACATCACTGGCTTTAATTGCGTTGTTATACATTCTCAATATGACCTATGGCTTCTTTATTGAATCCAGAGGAAAACGCCAGCTTACACACTTATTCGGTCAGTATGTACCACCAGAACTGGTGGATGAAATGAGTAAGAACCTTTCTAAAATTAATCTTGATGGTGAAATCCGTGATATGAGTGTTTTATTTACGGATGTACGAGGCTTCACTACCATATCAGAAAATATGGAACCCAAAGAACTCACCGCTTTTATTAACGCATTCTTAACACCATTAACACATGTCATTCACCATAACCGTGGCACAGTTGATAAATATATGGGCGATGCCATTATGGCTTTCTGGGGCGCTCCTTTAGAAGATCATCAACATGCTCGACATGCACTTGTAGCAGGACTTGAAATGCTTGTTGCTATTAAAAAACTAAACGCCCAATTTAAAAAACAGGGCAAACCCGATATACGAATTGGTGTAGGTATAAATACAGGAGAAATGAATGTGGGCAATAAGGGATCAGAATTCCGCGTAGATTACACCGTACTGGGCGATGCTGTAAACCTGGGTTCACGCCTTGAAGGATTAACTAAAATTTACGGTGTAGATATTCTTACCAGCGAAGCAACACGACATGAAGTACCAGAATTTGAGTACCGTGAACTGGACCTGGTTAGAGTAAAAGGCAAAGATAAACCGGTTACTATTTATGAACCCATTGATCTGGTTGAAAACATAGATAAACACGAACGCCAGTCTATTAAACAGTTTCATCATGCTATCAAACTTTATCGAACACAAAACTGGGATGATGCAGAACAGACCATTTTTGCACTCAGCCAGCAGGATCCTGAGCGCAAGGTCTACCAGATATACCTGGATCGTATTGCCTATTTTCGCAATCACCCTCCCGGCAAAGACTGGGATGGCATTTTTACACATACCAGCAAATAACCCCAAAAAAATGGCTCACATCAATCTCAGACTAAATCTGGAATATTTCAGGCTTTCTTAGTAATACACTTCCTTTTTCATGTTTTTGTGAAAAGATGCTTATTTTCCCTATAATTAACAGATACTTATGTGAATTAAATCACATAAAAAACCCGCCTTCCTTTGTAGGATTATCCTTACATAATCTCCCTATTACCCTGGTATGAATAACAGACATTCAGAATATGATGTAAGCAACACAGTACAGGTCACAGACAGCCAGGCTGTTTGTCAGATTGTCTGCGATATATTTCATAGCTGCTATCTGCATACTGATGATTCACACATCAAACGTGCATTCGAAGATTTTGATAATCTATTCGAAGGGCATTTCAAAAACTATAATGCCTGCGATACTTTTTATCACGACAAACAACATACACTCGACATGACTTTAGCGCTGACTCGCCTTATTGATGGCCATGAACGTCAAAGCGATAGCCATGAAACATTTGGCGCAACTCAAACCACACTAGCAATCATTACTGCCCTCTTTCATGACTCAGGTTATATTCGTAAATTGCATGACCAGAAACATCATAATGGCGCAGAATATACTCGAATTCACGTTAGCCGCAGCGCTCTTTTTCTACGCAATTATTTATCTATGATTGGCCTTGGGCAGCATGCAGAAACTGCATCTAACATGGTTCATTATACTGGTTATGAAGTTGCTCCTGAGAATATTGAATTACCCAGCGAGAAATTACATCTTTTAGGCCATATGTTAGGCACTGCTGATCTAATTGCTCAAATGTCAGACCGTTGCTACCTGGAAAAATGCCGTGATCGTTTGTTTCCTGAGTTTTTACTTGGCGGTCTAACAGAAGATAAACAGGAAGACGGCAGCAGACAAACCATCTATGCATCAGGCGAAGACCTGCTCATTAAAACACCTGATTTTTATGAGAACGAAGTTCAACATCGATTAAATATACTTTTTAGAAAAGCTTATCGTTATGCTGAAGCACATTTTGGTGAAAGTAATTTATATATGAACTCGCTTAATCAAAATATAGACTTTATACAGAAACTTATAAAACGAAATAAAACCAACGAACTAAAACGCATACCACCTGAAAATCCTGGCACCAAAGAATACTTAAATCTCACACAGATAAAACAACACTAATTTAAACTATGCCAGTAGATTCTGCAAAGCCTGCTCATCTAAAATTTCAACACCAAGCTGTTCTGCTTTTGTAGCTTTTGAACCAGGATTATCACCAACCACAACATAACTGGTTTTTTTAGAAACACTACCCGTCACTTTTGCGCCTTTCGCCTGTAATGCTTTTTTAGCATCATCACGTCCCATTGTTGATAATGTTCCAGTGATTACAAATGTTTTACCCGATAAACTTTGTTGCTGTTTCTCAGCCACATCGATATCATCCCATTTCACATTGGCATCACGTAATTTTTTAATCACTTCAAGATTATGTGTCTGTTTAAAAAAATAATTAATATGCGCAGCAACAATTGGCCCTATATCTGGTACTTCATTTAGTTGTTGCTCATCTGCTATCATTATTGCTTCAAGGCTACCAAAACTCTGCGCCAGATTTTGTGCAGTAGCTTCGCCTACTTCTCGAATACCCAGTGCATAAATAAAACGATCTAATGTAGTTTCTTTACTTTTCTGTAAAGCATCAATAAGATTTGATGCAGACTTTTTACCCATTCGTTCAAGCTTCGCAACTTGCTCAACTGTTAGACTATAAAGATCATCAACATGATTAATTAAATTTTCATCAACTAACTGCTCAACTAATTTATCACCTAAACCATCTATATCCAGAGCTTTACGTGAAGCAAAATGCTTAATCGATTCTTTACGTTGCGCCTGACAAAACAGACCACCACTACACCGTGCAATCGCTTCACCTTCCTGCCGTATAATATCAGAACCACAAACAGGACACGTATCTAACATTTTTATTTTATCTGCACATTTCTTACGACTGCCCGGCACAACACGTACAATTTCAGGAATAACATCACCTGCCCTTCTAACAATAACCTGATCACCCACACGAACATCTTTACGCTCAACCTCATCCATATTGTGCAAAGTCACATTGCTTACAGTTACACCACCAACAAAAACAGGTTCTAATCGTGCAACAGGTGTTATTGCCCCCGTTCGGCCTACCTGAAACTCTATAGCATTAACTGTTGTAATTTCTTCCTGCGCTGGAAATTTATGAGCAATAGCCCAGCGTGGTGCTTTAGCAACAAAACCTAAATTTTTCTGTAAAATAAGATCATTAACTTTATAAACAATGCCATCAATTTCATAAGGCAAAGACACTCTTTTTTCTGACATTTTATTAAAGTAAGCCATACAGCCCACAACATCAGAAACAACTTCTCGCTCTTTACATAACGGCAAGCCCCAGCGCAACAGTTTGTCCAACATTTCACTGTGTGTTTTTATTGAAGACATGCCATCAACCTTACCAACAGAATAACAGTACATTGCCAGAGATCGAGCTGCTGTTATTTTTGGATCTAACTGCCGCAAAGAACCTGCTGCTGCATTACGCGGATTGGCAAATTCTTTTTCATTATTCTCTTTTGCTTTACGATTTAATTTCTCAAAAGCAGCCTTTGGCATAAACACTTCACCACGCACTTCCAGTATTCCAGGAACATCATCACCGATTAAACGCAATGGAATAGAATGAATGGTGCGAATATTTTGTGTTACATTTTCTCCTGTTGTGCCATCACCTCGCGTACCCGCTCTGACTAACACACCATTTTCATATAACAGACTTACAGCCAGACCATCAAGCTTGGGCTCTGCCGCAAACTCAATTGCTCCTGTTATTTCAAGACGTTGCTGAATGCGTTTATTAAATTCATTTAATTCATCTTCATCAAACACATTATCCAGCGATAACATGGGGATTTCATGCTTGACCTGAGAGAAAGACTTAAGCGGTTTATCACCAACTCTTTGCGTGGGTGAATCTTTGGTAATTAGGTCAGGGTATTGTTTTTCCAGTTCCTGTAATTCATGATAAAGGCGATCATATTCCACATCAGGAATTTCGGGATCATCAAGAACATAGTATTGATAACTATGATGATTTAATTTTTTTCGTAGAGAATTAATTTTTTGAATAGTTTGTGATTTATTTGTCATAGCAGGTTTTTGGCATTAAGATCCCTCGACTTCGCTCGGGATGACATATACGAAGGAAAAAATTCTACGTTCCCCTGTATACTCTATGGCTCATTCAGGAGTCGGTGTCAAAGTTGACTTTTAACATTACAGACTAAAAATAAAAGAAAACAACTTTGACTCCGACTCCTTATTGATTTATTTGTCATAGCAGGTTTCTAACATTAAGTTCCCTTGACTTCGCTCGGGATGACATATACGAAGTAAAAAACTCTACGCACCCCTGTGTCCTCTGTGGTTCATTCAGGAGCCGGAGTCAAAGTTGACTTTTAATATTACAGACTAAAAATAAAAGAAAACAACTTTGACTCCGACTCCTTATTGTTATTTTAAAACAAAACCTTTAGCTTTTTCCCTTAAAGCATTAGTGTAACTTTCATTTAGCAATTGGCGATTTTGATCACATAACTGAGCAGTTAACATGCCTGATAAAGTATGCGCACATGCCAGCATATCATCTAATGCTTTAACAGGATCGTCACATAGACTTAGCTGCACAAATAAACTAATGCCGCGTGTTTTCATTTCATGCATTTTATCAAAGTCGAACCATCCTGGTTCCATCATATTGGTCATGCTAAATACAATTTTATTATTTGCATCTTTACGATGAAATATTTTCATATCACCATATTCTAACTGCGTTGCAAAAGTTGAACTTAATATTTGCTCACCTTTTAATGCCTCTCCATGAGGCGCAACTAAATAAAGCACAACCACGTCATCTACAGATTGTTTTTCACTGCTTTTACTTTCTGGCTCTGTATTTTCTGCGTCAATACTCTCTGGTGGAGTTTCTGCCGTAATCTTTGTTTCATCTTCCTGAAGATTTTCAGACTCAAATGGAGCTTCATCTATTTTAAATGAATCCAGCTCTTCATCATCAAAACTTTTTACAACACGAACAGGACCGACACCATCAACCCATCCATCATTATCATCGGTTGCTGAAAAGGAGGGCGTGTCATCTGTGTATTGATATGATGAAAACTCAGAGTTATTTTTACGGGCACGGCTCCAGAAATAAATAGCAACAATAAAAGCAATGCCTATTGCTAATAAAACCCAGCGAAGATCATCCATTACGAAGTAGCCACCATCTTCGCTGCTTCAGCCACATCAACCGATACTAATCGAGACACGCCAGCTTCACGCATAGTGACACCGCTTAAATGTTCTGATAATTCCATGGTTGTTTTATTGTGAGTAATAAAAATAAACTGCACACGTTTGGACATATCTTTTACCAGCTCACAGAAGCGACCCACATTGGCTTCATCCAGTGGCGCATCAACCTCATCCAGCATACAGAAAGGTGCGGGATTAAGTTCAAAGATAGCAAAGACTAAAGCAACAGCGGTTAGTGCTTTTTCACCACCTGACATTAAATGAATATTACTGATTCGTTTTCCGGGAGGTCTGGCCATAACGGTCACACCTGTATTCAATAAATCATCACCCGTCATTTCAAGATAAGCCTGGCCACCACCAAACAGGCGTGGGAACATTTCCTGCAATCGAGTATTTACATGCTCGAATGTATCTTTGAAACGCGAACGTGTTTCCTTATCGATTTTCGCAATGGCTTTTTCAAGAATGTCCAATGCACTTTCAACATCATCATGCTGAGAATCAAGATACTCTTTACGCTTGAGCTGCTCCTGATACTCATCAATTGCAGCCAGATTAATAGGACCTAAACGCGTTATTTTTGATGATATTTCATCAACCTTACGTTGCCAGTCATCAATGCGCGCATGCTCGCCCAGTTCTTCTAATAAATCTTCAACTTTATATTCGGTTTCTGCCAGCTGTTCCTGAACAGTCTGACTTCGCACTTTAACTTCAGATGTATTTAAGCGCGCCTGTTCCAGACTTGTGCGAATCATCTGTGATTTTTGCTCAAACTCACTGCGCTTTTGTTCCAGTGTTCGTAGCTCATTATCAATTGATTCAACAGAATGACGTGCCTCTGTTAATTGCGCTTCAACCTGTAAACGTTCTTCGAGAAGCGCTTCCAGTTCCTGTTGCATTTTATCTACGGGTTCTTCGCCAATAGATAAAGCCAGCTTGAGTTCTTCACGGCGTGTTTGCTGCTGCTCAAGCTGGCGTGACATACGTTCGATATTTTGTTCTAAACTGCGTTTTGCTGTGCGCTTAGATTCAATACTAATTGCCAGCTCATGAACGGTTTCACGTTCTGTTTGTGCTTTATTGCGCATCTCATGCAAACGGTTCTGTAATTCTTCTCGCTGCCCCGTTAACTCTTCACGCTCACGTGAAAGCACTTCCATCTGTACCAGAGCATCATTACGTTTTAAACGCGCGTTTTCCATGCCTTCTTCTTCACGAGCAATCTGACTTTGCAGTTCTGACGATTCTTCCTGAAGGTTCTGGTTACGATTAAGTATTTGTTCCTGACGAGATTGACGTGCAGTAATTTGTGCCTGTATTTGTGCGCACTGACTGTGACTCTGATTTAACTCAGCCTGCCATTGCTCTCGTTGTTGTTCAAGATTCTGTAATGCAGCACGGCCATCCTGAATGCGTATTTCAATTTCTTCGGCCTGCATGTCCAGCTCTTCAAGATTTTGCTCAAGCTGTTTGATTTCCTGTTCGCGAGCAAGCACGCCACTCTTTTCGTCTTTATCTTTGGCAACACGCAACCAGTTTTTCGCCAACCAGATACCATCTTTTGTAATAACAGATTCACCATCAGACAAACTATTACGCATGCTAAGAGCCTGAGAAATATTATCTGCGGCACGTACACCAAATAATAAATTTGCAACATCATATTGAGATTCAACTTTATCAGCCAGACTGTTATCAGCACCAACAGAAGTGGCATTGGCAGACGCGGTATCGAATAAAGTTAAACTGCCCTGCTGTAAATCAGCCAGCGCACCTGAAACACTGTCCATGCCATCAACACAAACGGCTTCAAGATATTGGCCTAATACTGTTTCTACTGCTTTTTCCCAGCCAGACTCAACATTAATATTTTCGGCCAGACGTGCATTACCCGCTAACCCCTGTCTTTCCAGCCAGCCAGTAATGGTTTTTTCTTTTTTACCTAAAGCCGCTTGCTGCAAAGCTTTTAAAGATGCAAGGCTGCCACGGTTATCATGTAATTGACGGCGAAATACATCCTGTTCACGATTGAGCTGATTATTTTGTTCACGCGCCTGATTAATTGATTCAAGCACTTCACTGACACGATCTTCCAGCTCAGACTTTTGCATATCAGCCTGTTCACTTTGTTCTCGCAACTGAACCAGCTCATTTTCAAGATCATTGCCGACCAGTTTCTTTTTCTCTTCATCGATGCGCTGCAATCTTGTTTGCAACTGACCAATGTGTCGCTCCAGCTGCTCCATGCGTGTACGTTCTACCTGCGCTTCCTGTGAAGGCTCAGCCGCACGGCGATTGTAATCTTCCCATGCAGTTTGCCATTCGTGCATGGACTGTTCTGCTTCCTGCAAACTGGTATTAGCCGCTTGCTGTAGCTCTCTTTGCATCTCCAGCTTCGGCTCATTTTCTTCCAGCGTTAAAGTTATTTCCTCTAACTGTTCTTTATCCTGCTGCAGGGAAATTTCTACATCTTCTAAAGATGACTCCAGTTCACGCAAATCAGTTTGCTGACGCTGATACATTTCTTTCTGATGCTGAATAGATTGTTCAAGACGGGAAATATCTGAACCCAGCTTATAAAAACGCCCCTGCACTGCATTTAATGATTCATTAGATTCTGTGCGCTGTTCTCGCTGCTTTTCTATGTTTGCTTCAACAGAACGCTGTTCAGCAATCACTTTTTCAAGACGCGTTTGCTGCTCCTGAATAGCCTGCTCTTTGTTTTCCATTTCCGCTTTTAGCTCACGCCAGCGTAAAGCCATATGCTGAGCTTTTAATAAGCGCTCATCATTTTTAAATTCTTTATAACGCTCAGCAGTGCGCGACTGGCGCTGCAAATGAGCTAACTGTTTATCAATTTCTTCACGTAAGTCATCCAGGCGATCCAGATTTTCACGGGTATGGCGGATGCGATTTTCGGTTTCACGGCGGCGTTCTTTATATTTAGAAATACCCGCGGCTTCTTCTAAAAACACGCGCAGTTCTTCTGGTTTGGCTTCGATCAGGCGTGAAATCATACCCTGTTCGATAATGGCATAACTGCGAGGCCCCAGACCTGTGCCCATAAATAGATCGGCTATATCACGGCGGCGGCATTTTGTACCATTAAGAAAATATTTAGATTGACCATCACGGGTAACCTGCCGCTTTACAGAAATCTCACTGTATTTGGCATAAGGTCCTTCCAGCGTACCGTCAGAGTTATCAAAAACCAGCTCAACGACAGCCTGACCAATAGGTTTACGCGATGAAGAACCACTGAAAATAACATCTTCCATTGATCCACCACGCAGGTGTTTGGCCGAAGATTCGCCCATAACCCAACGCACCGCATCGATGGTATTAGACTTTCCGCAACCATTGGGGCCGACAATGCCGGTTAAATTACCTGGAAAGTTGATTGTTGTAGGGTCAACGAAAGATTTGAAGCCTGAAAGCTTTATTTTGCTCAGTCGCATTTAGCTGAAATCCTGGTGATTTTATCTATTTTATTAAAAGATTCAGGATTATATCAACTTCACAAATGATTGCTGTGGATTTTGTCCAAATGACTTAATATTTTTACACCAACACCATAACCACATGATTTTATTATAATTTTTTATATTTCATAATACACTACTGTGTAGGAGCGGCTTTAGCCGCGATTTGTCATTGTGCTAAATAGATTTCGCGGCTAAAGCCGCTCCTACAAAGACTTAATTACATATCAACATAATCATACATAATAATATGATCTGCCAATATTCCCTTCTTGATTACTTTTAAACCGCCATCAAAAAATACAATTTTACAGGGAACTCTGGCATCACAATCAAACTGAATCATGTCGTCAAAATCTTTAATCTTACCAATATTGGCTATTGCAGGCTCTTCCAGATAACCAAACTTTCCCTTTACATAAGCATCTCTGGTTGCCATTTTACTAATCTTTTGAAACACCTTACTAATAACTTCAGGTTTTACCGTGGTTGAATAAGGGTAAGATATAAACAGGCGTATTACTCTGTTAGGCGGCAAAAACTTCATATAGTGACTTTTACCAGACAACCTGGCCATCTTGCCATCATTCTCTTCTCTGGCAAAATAGCCAGAATAAACAATTTTATTTGAGCCTTGCTGAACATCCTGGTTTTGCTGTGCATTTGAAAACCCGGGAATTAAAAATAACCCTATCATTAATGGCATAAAAAGAAATCTGTAATTTACTCGCATTTTAATAACCCTGATATTCATTAATATATTTTGCTAATAGTAAACCACTATGTATAACAACTACTATCGGCATGTCTTTGATCTAGATTCAAAACATTAATTTTTAGTTTATAGCTCTTCCTGTCGAATACATAAATTTAATGTATAATCCGCAATAGTCTGAGAATTAATTTAAATCCAATCTTATTTTTAATATTCTATTTCATGAACCATTATTACATCAATAGTCATAAAGTTATTTCATTCATATTTATGGTATGGCTGCTAGTTCCAACTGTATCATTCAGTGACAATCATACTCCTTTAATGCAGGACAATGTTGCCAGTATATCGGTAGCACAACACGCTATTAGCACGACCAAAGACACTCATCATCCAGTCAAAAAGAAGAAAATTTTGGCTGCACATAGAGAACTGGGGCCATTTTTTACCATCGGGCTTATTATCAATCTTATCATGATGACTTCATTCGCAGTCTGGGCTGTTGGCCAGTGGAAACAAAATAACAACAGAAAAAAATAATCCTGCCAGTTTATTTCTACGCCACTTAATATGACACCACGATACATTCTCTTATTAGTTATTATCTCAGTATCTACTGTATTGTTAAGTTATGCTGGCTTTAATTCTTTTACACAAAAAAAACAAATACCTGCTGAACTATTAGCCGTACTAAAACCAGACCCCATAGTATTACAGACATTTTCATTAACAGATCAAAACAACAGACCATTTACTTTAGAAGAACTAAAAAATAAAAACACATTGCTTTTCTTTGGCTATACCTCATGCCCGGACATTTGCCCCACGACATTAACCGTTTTAAATCAGGTATATAAACAATTAGAAAAAAATATAAATGTTGTTTTTGTTTCAGTAGATCCACAAAGAGATACTACAGCCAAACTTTTAGATTACATGGAATATTTTAATAAAGATTTTCTGGGCGTTACTGGCTCTAAAAAGGAAATTGATCAATTCACAAAACAATTTAATGCGGGCTATATAATAGAAGAAAAAACATCAGATGATAATTATCTGGTTAGCCATACCAGTTCTATTTTCCTTATTAACTCTGAGTTAAATATTATCGCTGCATTTTCACCACCCCATTATGCTAAAACTATTGTTTCTCAGCTTAAGATGATTGGCAAAATATATTGATTTTTTCTGACACAGATAATAATTTATGCAGGAAGGAGCGGCTTTAGCCACGAAGTTATCTAACCTTACTAAAATTGCGGCTAAAGCCCGCTCCTACAAAATCTAAGAACCTGATTTCTGGTTTTCTAAAAAACAATAAAAGGATTCTTTGTTAAAGCCACTGACACAATATAGGAAAAACTAAGTAACGCCCCCAGCAAAGCCATTATTCTAATCTGTTTTGTTTTTCCATAACTCAAAGCTACCGCACCAAAACCAATATAAAGAACAAGCCCAGTTATTTTAGCGGTTAACCATGAATTCACAAAAGGGTATTGCTGTATTTGCATAGCAAAGGCAATTGCACTTATTAATAATGTAGTATCAATAACAGGTGCAAGTTTCCTGGGCCACTTTTGATTTTGCATTTTCGAATCAAGCAACATCCATAGCCCACGAACTAAAAAAAAGCTTATGGTCATAACTACGCATGTAACATGTATATATTTAGCTAGCATATCAATCCACTAAGAACGTATATTGTGGTATTCTCCACACAACTCATTAATTAACTATTTTTATGAGAGTTCTGCACGAAACAAATCCCGTCATCCCGGTATGCTTTTGAGCCGGGATCCAGTGGCTTTAAAGTTACTAGATTCCTGCTAAAAGCATGCAGGAATGACAAAAATGTGGTTAGTTTTTTTATAACCTGTATCTCGTGCAAAGGTCTCTCTATATTATACAATACGGCTCGAATGGATATAATTTCACTTCTCCCTGCTGCTGAAGCCATACTTAATACTTTGTCAGCCATTTCGATTTCAACGGGTTATTATTTTATCCGTAAAAATAATATTGCAGCTCATCGAGCCTGCATGATCACCGCACTAATAATATCCAGCATTTTCTTTATTATTTACCTTATTTATCACATGAATGTAGGCAATATCCCTTTTGCTGGGCAAGGTTTTATTCGACCTGTTTATTTCACTATTCTGGCATCGCATGTCATATTAGCCGCGGTAAGCGCTGTGCTAGTACTAACAACCGTTACTTTTATTGCTAAAGGTCATATTGAAAAACATAAAAAACTGGCACGCTGGACTTTGCCTATCTGGTTATATGTATCTGTAACGGGTGTCATTGTTTATTTGATGGCTTTTCACCTTTACCCGGCAACCAGCTGATTAATGTCAATTTGAAACTCAGGCTTTTTTAATACACTATTACACTTTCCAAAGACCATATCACCCAGAAGGTAACTAATAATGGAAATGATCTATTTCACTCTTGTCGCAATCGGGCTTTATCTTGTTTCAGACAGGATTCTGCTTCAAATTGAGATATTACGCGGCAAACGTTTAGAAAATCGATCAGCCATATTTTTTGTTATTATTGTTGTTTTTTCTGTTATTACCTTTGCAACTATCCAGGCTATCTTTGAAGAACCGGCTGAAACAGCGGCAGAGGAGAAAGCACAATTAGAGCAATCAAAAATTCCTGAAGCACCTATTTCTAATATCCCAAATTAATAATTCTTACCGCCTTTCTTTTACAGCCATCATTGACTTAAAAACAATAACCAGAAAAATTATACCGCCAATAATGGCAATGCCCCCGCCCACACCCATAATACGCATACCGACTACTTTCTCCAGCGTATCTAATCCCTGAGCAGCACCTGCTGTTTTACGTTGCACACCATGACCACCCGACCAGGCTAAGCCACCAATATGAAGCATCTGACCCGTTGCATAAATAACAGGCTGCCATTTCACCATTTTTCCCACGGGTTTTCTAAAACCCAGACGAGGTAATAAGTGATAGGTTATACCCATAAAGGCTAAAGTAATTGCTGTAATCGAGCCATGATAATGTGCAGGGACAATGGTATTACTGCCACTAATCATAAAACCAATCACGCCACCAGCACCAAATAAAATAAATGAAAATATGAGCGCATTGCGTTCACCACTCGCCTGTGGAAAACCATTTTCATTAACCAGCATGCTATAAACAATAGCCAGACCAACAGGTAAAGCGGCCATTCCTCCGCCATATTGCATTAGCCAGGTAATCGCCTGTAAATGATCACCAGAAGACACATCAAATGCCAGATAAACAACAGGCGTTAATAAAACAGGAATCAAACCTATTACAAAAATAAATAAAACTATTCGTGGGGTAATTTTAAGTCTAATACCAGAAATTGTTGCCAGACACAGCCACACAACTATCACCAGTTGCACATGCACAAACTGAAGCGTATGACCAGCGCCCCAGAATAATAATTCAAAAAAGTACTTGCCCTGAGCATTCTCTGGAATACCGTACCAGGAAACAAACAAGGCTAATATAGAAACAAGAGCCGCAATTAAAGCCGTATATAAACCAAAGCGAATAGCACCACTACCACTAATGCTAGCACCAACAGGGCGTGATGAAACAAGCCCACGTAAAACTAAAATAGTAAAGCCAAAACCAAAAATAGCCAGGCCAGTAAAAAAAATGGGATCCTGTAAAACGGGCACATAGTTATTTAAAAAGGGTTTACCTGCGCCTAAAAAAGGTGAAATGATAATCACCAGCGTACCGACAATAGCCAGCCAGAACCCGGCCCAACCACATGATATACAACGTTTTGTACTATTCAAACTCCAGAACAAACCTGCAAAACTCAAAAACCAGGTCAACACAGTCAGGTCAACATGCACCACAAGAGCTGTATGAAAAAAATCAACCCAGGGGAAAAATTCTTTGGTGTAAGGTACGCGAGACAATACAACCAGAATAGTAAATATACCCGCAACAACCATCGAACCAACAGCTAGCATTAGCCAGGCAATACTTAGCTTTGTATTTGATGTATCTTCAGGAATATTGAGCGTAAAACCATCAACTAACGCATTATCTTCACTCATGGGTACTGATTGCCTTTATCTTTTTATATGGGTTAAAAACTGAACAGAATTTATTCATTATATGGCGCTGTGTCAACTGTAAAAAGTAAATATCCACACTCTAAGAACGTGGTTTTGGTCTCGCCCTACAAGGGCGCAGAAAAAACCAACAAATACGCCGTCATTCCCGCATGCTTCTAGCGGGAATCCAGTGGCTTTAAATGACTTAAGACCGCTAGAATATAATTTTCAGGTGTACTTTATTATGTGACACCTCATGGAAATGCTCAGGAAGATGATTATAGGTAAGTGAGGTATGTTTGATGTAGATATTCTGAAAGAGTCATGCAAACGATTCAACTGGATAACACATGCTTATTATTTAATAAAAATATAAGCTAAATATTCCTGACTGCTAAGTTATTGAATTTAAAATTGTCAGG
>CAZFUY010000013.1:0-18144 GCA_964522445.1 uncultured Thiotrichaceae bacterium
AAGAGTAGATTAATCAGGAATGAAAAATTACAGCCTCGTAGCAGTATTGATAAGTTTATTTTTTATTAATCCTGCATGGGCCTTCGAGGATGACTCGGGCTGTTTACTCTGCCATAAATATCCCAAGATGGGGCGTATTAACGAGAAGGGCGTTAAAAGAACCTATCAGGTTATTCCCAATGCTTTTGGTTCCACCGTTCACCGTAATGTTCCCTGTACAGATTGCCATAATTATATAAAACAATTGCCACACCGTGAAATAAAACAGGGTGTGCGTTGTGATTCTGAATGTCATTCAATTAAAAATCCCGCCACAGGAAAGAATTTTTCCCACAAGCCTATTTATGATAAATATAAAGGCAGTGTGCATGGCAGAGAAAAAATTGAGACAGGTCTGGATGCAGACAAACCTTACTGTGTAACCTGTCATACCAATCCATTATATAACCCCAATGAAGATAAACCACCCAAGCGTATTGTTGATCGTTGCGTGGTCTGTCATGAAGATCGTAAGTTTGTTACCAACTGGTACAAGCATACCAGTCGCCGAATTAAGGAAGTTAAGCGTACTCCATCAGAAATTGTACAGCTTTGTTCAAGTTGTCATAGCGATAAGGCTCTGCTAGATCGTCATGTGAAAGCCGCTAAAAAAGAAGGTAGAGAGCTGGGTAGAAAATATGCTATTGCAGTGGAGTCTTACAACGAAAGCTTTCACGGTAAGGTTACAAGCTATGGCTTTACCAAGGCGGCTAACTGTCTTGATTGCCATGCTAAAAAAGATAATTACTATATGAATGTGCATGATATTCGGGCATCCAGAGATCCAGAGTCGCCTGTGCATAAAGATAATAAGCTGCAAACCTGTCAAGCCTGTCATACTCATGCCGATGAAAATTATGTAGAACTTGATCCGCATCCTACCAGTGGAAAAGAAGCTAACCCATTCCGTTATTATGCGAATTTAATTTATGGCTGGGTTGGTGATGTCGTTCTTTTCTTACTGGTGGGTATGGCAATGGTTGAGACCTGGGGGCGTCGTCGTGATGGTGCCAGCTTCTGTATGAGAAAGGGATCGATCTGGTGGCGTAAATCTAAAAAGAGTAAAGATAGAATTAAATAATATGAGTATCTATATACATGGCAAAAGACTTACAGATAACTGGAAGCAACTATGAAATTATCAGATGAAGCGCAAGGTATTCTTGAAACATCAATGCGCATCAATAAAGTTGATGATAAAGAGCGGCAGGATATAGAGCAGCTCGTTGCCAGTATGCCTGATGACCGTGTACTGCTGTATAAAAATGTTGTGTCTAATCCTATCGGTGATATATACCGTTACTCTATTCACATACGCATCCAGCATATGCTGACGTTCGTAACTTTTTTAACGCTGGCTTTTACTGGTTTACCTATTGCCTTTATGGATCATATCTGGGCTCAACCTATTAATACTATGATAGGGGGTATTGATATATCTCGGGTTATTCACCGTACGCTGGCTAGCGTAATGATTTTCAGTATGATTTATCATGTGGTGTATTTGTTTTATGTCAGTTTGATAAAAATCCTGAACGGTAGTTTTGAATTAAAGCGCAGCATTGTTCCAACACTAAAGGATGTGCGAGACTTTAAAAACGATATGCAATATTTTGTTGGCATGCGTGATCAGCGTCCAGAAATGGACAAGTTTATGTATAAGCAGAAAATTCACTATTTTGCTGCAGCCTTTGGCAATATTGTAATGATTATATCGGGTTCATCATTCATCTTCCCTGAGTTCTGGGCTGCAATATTACCCGCGGGTAGTGCCTCCTATTTTCAGGAAATGATGCGCCTGTCTCATCCTCATGAAGCATTATTAGCTCTGTTGGTGATTGCATTCTGGCACTGGTATAACGTGCATCTTGCGCCAGGCCGTTTCCCGATGCAGTGGACATTCCTTACTGGAAAAATTACTCGTGAACACCAGATTGAAGAACACTTTATGGAATACTTACGCAACCTGGTAGAACTGCCGGAAGAACGTGCTTATTTACGTAACCTGTTAGATGCCAGAGAGCTTACGCTAGAAACAGATAATACATTGCAGGCGGTAGAGGAAAGCACGTGATAAAAGCAATGACCCCCCTGCAGAAAGTGTTTGCCTATTTTACATTGGCTGTTATTTTTTTCTGGACAGTGTTTGGTTTGTTTACCATCTGGCTGTACCTAACGGAATATTATTAGAGCGATATCATGCACTCAATCGATAACCAACTTATTACTTTTATTGTACTGACCGTATTGCTGTGTATTGTGGTCGGTATTATTATGCTGGTTTTGATTGACCATAAAAGTAAAATACCTGGTGAGTTTCAGTCAAATCCATTCGGCATTTCCGGCATGCGCCGTGAGCATCCGGTTATTTCTTTTATCACTACATTTGTTCTGGGTGTGATTATTTTAAGTTTGTTACTGGAACTTACGGTTGTATTAGGTGCGCACTTTGGCCTGTTTAAGGAAAAAGAAGTTGAGGGGCCTGCAATACTGGAAAAACTTAAAAGTCAACGTTTCTCAGAAAGTCAGCGACATTTTCATAATGTACCCGAAGAAAATAAAGTTGACATGGGTAAAAAGCCTGTGTGTTATCAGTGTCATGGTGATTACCCTCACTCTAAAAAACGTATGGTGCGCACACTACTTAATATGCATACCCAGTTTGTTGGTTGCATGACCTGTCATACTGATCCGCGTAAAAAACCTGAAGAGAGCTATGAATTTCGTTGGCTCAATTATTCTGGTATCGCCGTTAAAGGCCCTCATTTTGGTACGGATATAAATCCTGAAACAGGTTATCTTGTTGAAACCGATGACCTCTACTCTAAAATAGTTATTTATTCCAGTCACGATGGTGAAGAAGAGCTGCTGGAAATAACAGAAGAAAACCCCGATGCCAGAGATTTTCTTGAGCATAAGGACAGTCTTTCAGATGAAGATAAACAGGCCATTAAAAAGAGCTTTCATACGCTGGTTATGCCAAAAGGCCGCTTCTGTACACGTTGTCATACAAAGGAAGAGAAAAGTTATATTCCTTTCAGATCGCTGGGTTTCTCTGAACAGCGTATTGAGAACGTGACTAACCTGAATATTGTTGGTATCGTTGAAAAATATCGGGAATTTTATATGCCGAATTTATTCAATGAACGGACATCATTGCCCAGTGTTAAAACAATGGTAGGTGATGGTGAGAAAACTAGCATTCCAAATGAAGAATTACTTAAAGGCCGAGCCTGGTGGCGCCGTTCAGATGCATCACAATCGAAGGGATCTAAGCCATAAAGAATCTAATGCCTGTGCTTTGCAGGAATGTTCCACTGATACTTTAAGGTTAAATAACTTTATTTACTCCATTGTATGTCTGCTTTTATTATTTTTTATAATGGCAGATTCCGTTTCTGCAAAGGGTATACCTACTCAGAAAAATATCAGAATTTTACAGCTGAAAGGTCAGGGTGATTCAACTCTGGCTTTGCCCAGTGATGTGGCTGTGCATGCCGAAAAAATTTACGTGGTTGATGGTAGTCATCATCGTGTTGTAGTTTATGACCTGCGAGGAAATTATCTCTTTCAGTTTGGTGGAAAGGGAGAGAAACCGGGGGAAATGAATTATCCTGTGGGAATAGATGCCGCACCTGATAATCGTATTTATGTCGCTGATTCAGGGAATCATCGCATTCAGATTTTTACCGATAAGGGCAAATACCTGTCCAGTTTTCCAGTTAAAAATAAGGGTAAGGCTATTCGTCCGATTGATATTATTCGTCATTCGCGCAGTGGCAATATTATTGTTAGCGGTGCTAACCGATTGCTAACCTATAGCCCGGAGGGTGAATTATTAAAAAAATGGGGTAGCAATGGTGTTAACCAGGGAGAGTTTCGCTATCCGGCAACTCTTGCGGAGTTAAATGATGGCCGTATTGCAGTGGTTGATGTATTAAATTCCAGAGTACAGGTATTTAATCTTGATGGCAGCGTATCCATGGTTGTTGGTGAGTGGGGGGTATTACCAGGGCAGTTATTTCGACCCAAAGGTGTGGCTATTGATCATGAGGGTAATTTTTATATCTCCGATAGTTATATGAATGTGGTGCAGAAATATACCGATGGTGGTGAGTTTGTGGCGGTGCTGGGTGAAAATGGAAAATCTTATAAGATGCTTACTCCTGTAGGCATGACGGTGTATAAACACAAGCTGTATGTTGTTGAAATGAGGAAACATCTGGTTTCCGTTTATCAGCTGGTGGAATAATGGGGCTTAGATCTAACCTGAAAAGCAGCTCTCTATTAAATATGTCATATCAGGGCGTACTACTTTTAAGTTTGATTTTTTTTAGCCAGCTGTCACAGGCGGCTATGCGTTTGCCATCTGCTAATCGAGAATGTGCTTCATGTCATGTTATGTGGCTGGCAGAGTTTAAGCGTAAAGATATTAGTACTTTAATTTCCTATAATCCAAAGCCGGTGATGAAATCAGGAAAACAGGATATTGCCAGTTCTGAACCTATCTGCTTTTCCTGTCATGATGGTTTTGTTTTAGATTCCCGTTTCTTATGGGAAGAAAATAAACATGCGCACCCAGTAGGGCAAAAGCCATCGAACAAAATTAAAATACCCCTTGTCGAAGGAAAAAATCTATTTCCATTGAATGAAGATGGCCGCATGTATTGTGGCACCTGCCATACTGCCCATGGTGTAGCCTGGGATCAAAAAGAAACCGCTGTGTTTATGCGTGTGGCCAATAAAAATGGTCAGCTGTGTATGGCCTGTCATAAAGATAAAATTAAAGGCCCTAAACATGGAAGTCACCCATTAAAACGAAAAATTCAGAAGCTACTTGATAAGCCACCACAACGTTTAATGGATGCGGGGGCGCGCTTTGCAGATGAAGGCGAAGTGATTTGTCAGAGCTGCCATAAACCTCATGCCGCAGATGAGAAAAAAATTCTATTACTTAAAAATGACAAGTCTCAGCTATGCGGGGCATGTCATGTAAACCGTTATGCTCGCAGCCGGAATCAGGCCGGAAAAATGGGAACACATCCCATCAATATAAAACCCAAAAATGTAAAAATTCCTGAAGATTTACTTAAACAGGGATCAAAGCTAAGCCCCAGGGGTGAAGTGATTTGTCAGACCTGTCATCGCCCTCATGATGCAACACCTGAAACAAGTTTACTGGTGGTTGAAAATGAAAAAGACAGCCTGTGTCAGAAGTGCCATAAGGATCAGCGTAAAGTTATCGACAGTAAGCATGATATGAGCAAAGCCAGGAAAGATAGCCAGAATATCCGCAAACAGGTAGCTGGAAAGTCAGGCCCCTGTAGTGCATGCCATGTGCCTCATAAGGGGCAGGGGCTGAAAATGTGGGCGCGACCTGTTGATAAAAAACAGGATCCCATGGCGGCTCTGTGTTTGAGCTGTCATAACAAAAAAGGTATTGCTGCTAAACATACAGTAGGGCAATTCAGTCACCCAGTTGGTGTTAATGTAGATCGTCTGGGGCATAAGGTTAGCTTGCCAACATTTATTGGTCGTGGCATGAAGCTGGAGAATATTCGAGCGGGTAAAGTCAGTTGTGCCAGTTGTCATGATCCCCATCAGTGGGATCCCAATGATCCTGGTCATAAGGGCACAATTGGAAAAGAAGGAAACAACCGCACACGATTCCTGCGCAAGGCGAATGGTGACAATGCGGCGCTATGCAAAACCTGTCATGAAGAAAAATGGCGTATAGCTCAGACCAAACATGATATGCGTTATATGGCTCCGGATGCAAAAAATTCACTGGGGCAGACAGTTAAAGAATCAAGCATTTGTGGAGCCTGTCATCTGGTTCATAATGCCAATGCAGAACGATTATGGGCGCGTTCAGACTTGAGTGGCAAGGGTACAGGCTATGCCGCCTGTCTGGGCTGTCATAATGATAAAGGACTGGCAAAGAACAAAACATTGGGCAAACACACTCATCCTATCAATGCGCCTATAAAATCATTGGGTATTAGTTTTGATGAAAACAAAAAATGGCAGGTAGATGTCAAGCTGAATAAAAATGGCAAAATAACAACTGAGAAATTCTCACCAAAAACCTTGCCGTTATATGATAAATCGGGTCGGCCTGTTGATGAAAATGGACGAGTTGGCTGCGGTAGTTGCCATGATCCACATAGCTGGTCTCCACTGGCCTATAAACAGCCTAAAGACCCTTCTCGTATAGAAGGTGATACAGACAGTAGCTTCTTACGTATTGCAGATCAGTCTCGTAGTGCTTTATGCGTGAATTGTCACGTAGATAAAAAATCCATTTATCTCACTAAACATGATTTAACGGATGAAGCTGATGACTATATCCCACGCATAGATAAAAGAAATAAAGGCGGCAAAAACAAACTTGATAATATTATTGGTGATAGTGTGGCTGGTGCGTGTATGCATTGTCACAAGCCTCATAATGCAAAAGGTGCTGCACTTTGGGCAAGAAATAAAGGTAAGGCTGATACACCAATAGCGGCTCTTTGTGCTGATTGTCATCAGAAAGATGGGCTGGCAAAAAATAAATTACCCGGCAAACATACCCATCCATTGCAGGTAGACAGTAAAAATATAAAACACGATAAAGATATTCCTTTCTTTGATGCAAAGGGTAATCGTAATCATAAAAATGGCAAAGTAGACTGTGCCAGCTGTCATAATCCTCATCAGTGGGATCCACAGGATGCAGGAAATAAAGCGCCAGAAATAGCCAATATTGAAGGCAATACGGCTAACAGTTTCCTTAGAAAAACGGCAGATAGTGACAGTAAATTATGTGTGAGCTGTCACGCAGATAAGAAAATGATTATTGGTACAGATCACGATCTTTCGGTAACTGCTCCCGGTGCTTTAAATACTTTAAAGCAGGAAAGAAAACAGTCCGGTGTCTGTGGTCAATGTCATATCCCACATCAGTCAAAAGATAATTTATATTTGTGGGCCAGAAAATTATCACCCATAGGCAACCCAGTTGAACAACGTTGCCGAAGTTGTCATGCAGAAAATCAGATTGCAGCGGCTAAAGTGCCAGATCAGACCAAGCACCCACAACAGATAAATATCTGGTCTCCACAATTAAGACAGAAAATTTATGCCAGGAAAGTGCCTGAAATTATACCCTTTGACAAGCAGGGGCGACGCACAGATTTTGGCGCAATTAACTGTGCCAGTTGTCACAATCCGCATCAATGGCAGGCGGATAAAAAACAGCAGGGTTCAGGAAAACCCAAAGAAGGTGATGCAGTGAATAGTTTCTTGCGCAGTAATAATTCAGAAAATATTGTCTGTCAGGATTGCCATGGTAGTGAATCTATTTATCGTTATAAATATTTCCATGCAGACAGTGCGCATAAAAAACATCATATGTTTAAGTAGGTAAGTTTTCTGTTGCGGAGCTTTAAGGTTAAGATATTTGACGTGAAGGCGCGAAGGCGCAGAGAAAATCAAAATCTGTTTTATTGTCCAAGGGCACTAGTTAGAGCTATGCACTTTTAGTGAAAGACTCTAATATTTTTATGTCATCCCGAGTGCAGTCGAGGGATCTTGATCTTTACAATCCCCGATCCTTCGACTGCACTCGGGATGACAAAATAAAAGTGTTTCATAATTTAAGTGTTTTTTGATACTGGTAAAATGATTGTCAATCGTTATTAAAGCAGTCTATGGATTTTGTCCATAGTTGTTGTATTTTTATTGTAGGAGCGGCTTTAGCCGCGATAGTGATGCTTTATATCGCAGCTGCTACAAAAGATATATCTATTTGTCAGCAGAGCTGGGTGATGCTCGAATGGCATCACCCATAAGAGAGTTAGTGAGCTTCTGTGCTTACCTGTGCATCTTCAATAATCACATCATAAATATAACCATAGCCAAAATCTTTATTCAGTGCTAACTGGCCTTTAACCAGAATAATATCATCGAGTGCTGCTGTGGCATCGGTGGTTATAGTTAAATCTTGTTGGCTACTGTTATCGCGGATATGAATCCAGTTTTTACCCATTACATCGGCAGTAAACTTGCTAACCTGGCCGCGAATTTTTACTGCTTTATTTTCCAGCTTATTTTTATTTTTCAGCACATTGGCAATAGTCTGACCATTTTCAGCTTTTGAAAATGTTTTAAGAGCGGTGGCTACGGCTGCCTGTGGTTTGGTGTTTTTGTGTGGATCTGGTGGTGTAGCGGTATGATTGCTTTCTCCATTAACAGTAAAGCTGCCAACAAAATAGATAATCTTGAAATCTCGCTGTAGTGATTTGCTATAAAAATTGTTCATTGGCATGCCGGTGCTAAAGCTGATTTGATCACCTGTTTTTACAGCAGTAACAGGGCCAGCCGCCCAGACAGGCTGGTTATCCAGTATGATTTTTACATAAGTATAACCACCTGCATTCATGGTTTCGGTTAATTTACCACTCAATACATTATTATTATAAACGGCAGCTTTATTAGCAGCAGGGGGATTTTTTGTGGCGACCTCATCGGAGGATTTATTTTGCTGGCAGCCTGCGATAATGGGAGTAGAAAGTAGCAGAATGCTGATAATTTGTTTGAGACTCATGGTGCTCCGCCTTTAAAATTTTATCGTGTTTATTCAGAATACCCCGGATTATGGCACAGCCAGGGTAAATCTTTATTTGTTTATCATCAAATACTAATCAATTCTTTTTATATATCTTATGAAGAGTGAATTAAGCTGTTATTGCCTTTCTAATAGAGGGGTAATTGATTTTTTAGATGTGAAATCTGGTTTCTTTATCTGTATAAGCAGGCATAAATCTTCAATACATATATTACACTTTTAGATACACCCAGCCATCCTGTAAACGCTTAACGATTTGTTCGATTGCCGTTACGCCTGTTTTAGTCTCTGCAATCAAATCCGGCTCGATACCTTTTAAGCGTAATCTCTCAATAGCGTTAGTGCAGGCAATAAATGAAACATTGCTATAGTTGCCTATAATTTGTTTGATTCTTTTTTTATAAGGTGAAACATCATTACGAAATAAATCTATGCCGCCAGAATTAGCAACTACTTCTAATTTAAAAGGCATTTTATTTTCATTATATGTTTCAAGTATGGTATCTATTTTATGCAGTGTTTTATATAAAGCTTCGGGTTCAGAACTTGAAATATGCAATATTATTTTGTTAGGTTTGTGTAAATTTACAGGCGTTAGTTTTATGCCTTGCATCTCATTTTTTTCAGAGTAGTTATCATTGATGTGTGCAACATCAAGACAGGTTCCCAGAAAAAATCCTGTACATAGAATCAATATTGAAAAAGCAACAGATTTTATATTATAAGAACTCGAATATTTTTCACTGTATGAATCAGGTAATGAAACCTGACTATAACTGGACTTGAGTGATTGCTTTAATTCACATAAAGTTTGTATTTTATCAGCAAGCTGTTTATTGTCTTTAATATCCTGTTTAAATTTTTCTTTTTCTGATCCGCCTAATTCGCCATCAACAAAAGCATTTATAATTTCATCGGAATAATGCGCCATTATTTGACTCTCCTTAATTTAGTTAAGGATGGTAGACTATTTTTTTGTTTTAATTTTTGTTGCAGCGCTTCTCTTGCTCTGCTTAATCTACTCATCACTGTGCCTACCGGGATATCTAATGCTTCAGATACTGCCAGATATGACATGGATTCTATATCAACAAGCGTTATCACCTGTCTTTGCCCTAAAGGTAAATTTGAAATTGCATTCCTCACACCATCAACAACCTGTTCACGACTATGCCAGTACTCTGGCGTTTGATGATCGGTAAATACAAGCTCATCAATGTCCTCACAGGGGCGAGATTTGCGTAAATATTCACGCCATTGATTATTTAATATTGCAAATAGCCAGGCATCAAACAGGCTTTCGTCCTTTAACTGATGCAACTTCTGAATGGCTTTTGATAAGGCATCCTGTGTAAGGTCATCAGCCAGCATAGCATCATGACACCATGAAAAAGCCAGTCTATACAGTCGGTTACGATGTTTCTGGATTCTTTTGATTGCAAATTTATCTTTGCAGGGAAAGTTAAATATATTCATAAATCTCTTTAAGGGGGGGGCAGTTGTTGTATTGCTCTTATTTATAAGATGCAGGTGATAGTGGTTTTATTCCAAAAAAATTAAATTATTTTTTTTGGAATAAATGAACTTTTAATAGCATCTTTAATAACAGGCTTTTTCTAAAAATGAATAAATTATATCAGGAGGTTTCATGAAAAGACTATATATAATCTTTGCCATATTTATATATGTGCTGAGTGTTCAACAGGTTGCTGCTGCACCTGAAGATAAACCCTTTGCTGAACAGAGAATTGTTTTACAGATCAGCGATCCCAACCCATTCAAACAGACTCTTGTTTTGAATGTTGCCAGTAACTTAATCAAACATTATGGCCCGGATAAAGTTGACGTAGAAATCGTTGCCTTTGGTCCAGGTTTGCGTCTGTTATTTAAAGATAACTCTAATAAGGGCAGGATCAGCGGCCTTGATAGTAGTGGGGTTCGTTTTGCAGCCTGTCAGAACACGATAAATGCTATGTCTAAAAAGTTAGGCCATAAGCCTGAATTACACAGCAGTGCAACGCCAGTTACTGCGGGTGTCGTCAGAATTATCGATTTAATAGACAAGGGTTACAAGCTGGTAAAACCTTAATTTTTAATCAAGATTGATCGAGGAGTTCTCTTGTGTTTAATAAAAAAATGAAAAAATATCTGTTTACGGCTGGCCTGGTTAATTGCCTGCTACTTTCGCCTGCTTATGCGGCTAACTGGTTAATGCTTCAGGGTACAGAGCCAGACAGTTCTGCACCACGAGCAAAATTATGGGGCTTTATTCAGGCTCAGTATCAAAAAGATAATAGTGCCCCTAATTCATCAGGTGCCTATATTCCTCCCAAGCTGATTGGACCAAACCTGACATCTCAGGAAGCCTTTAATGTAAATCGTGCGCGTATTGGTGTTCGGGGTACAGGTTTTCCATTAGATGGAAAGGTTAACTATTTCTTCCTGTCTGAATTTGGCAATAATGGTATTACAGCTCCCGGTGATCGAAATGTGAGAATCACTGATGCCAGTATTACCTTGAATCAAATTAAAGGTGCTCGTATTCGATTAGGCCTGTTTAAAACACCGGGTTTTGAAGAAGGCCTGCAAGCTATTCATGTATTTGATTACATTAACTTCACAACGGTTGGTAATCAGTTAATGCTGGAACGTTTTCCTAATCGTCAATACACTAATAATATTGGCCCAATATCTTTACCTTCTCCCACTCCATTAGCAGGCTTTGAACGATCTGTTGGTGCATTCCGTGATGTCGGTATACAGATCTTTGATACCTTTAAAGTTAATGACTGGGAACACAGTTATGCTGTTATGTTTGGTAATGGTAATGGACTGAACTTTGGTGATAATGATGATAATAAAGAAACTTATCTCTACTGGTCTTCTGAACAGGTCTATGGTGGTCGAGGGGGGCGGCGTGAAGGCTTAAAATTATTTGCATGGATACAAAATGGTAAGCGCCAGATGGCTAACCCAGACACAGTAACACCTGCTGTTACTGCAACGGTTAATGATACTAACGGTAATCCTGTTACTGTAGAAGTTACACCCGAAGCTAGAACAGTTAATACGCCTACAGAATATGATCGCAAACGTAGCGGCATAGGTTTTAAATATCTGAAAAAGCCCTGGCGTGTAAGTGCAGAATACATGAAGGGTGAGGGTATGATTTTTGTTGGTCCGGATAAACCTACTTTCCAGATTAACCCTGCATGGCCTGCGGGTGTTGGTGATGGTAAAAATGATGAAGCTTCTGGCTGGTATGTTGAAGGCGGATGGTATATACCCGGTACTAAATGGGAAATTGATCTACGTTACGATGTTTATAACCGACTGGAAAAAGCTACAGCATTCACAGCGGGTGCTAACACGGGTAGAACGGGAGAAATGGAATTTAAAACGATGACAGTTGGTGCGCAATACCATATTAATAAAAAGACACGCATCAATATGGAATATGCTGATCGTAGTGCTGAAGCCATTACCTGGCCTACGGGTACGGGTGCAGGACCTAATGATAACCTTGATGGTCTGGCGGGTCGTTTTGCTATACAGCTAACACATATTTTCTAAATAACTAAACTGGTCATAGCTGACTCCGTAGTGTTGTTTGCCCCGACTTAGGTCGGGGTTTTTTATCTGTGTTTTATTGCTCCAGGACACCAGCTTAAAGCTATGCACTTTTAGTTCATGGTCATTGAGTAATGCACTGGATCAAAAAAATATTAGCCACCGATTCGGACTTTACCTGCTTTTCTTAACTTCGCATAATTGCATAGCTTTTTCATTAGTCGATGATTAAGACTGTCTTTTTCAAAAGAGCCGTCGGCTAATTCTTCACCTGCTTTTAAGCCAGTAAGAACTTCAAGTGCCTGTTCGTAGTGGTCTACCGGGTAAATATAAAACTGACTGTTTTCGATGGCATCAATAATTTCCTGCTTTAGTAATAAATTTTTAACATTTACCTGTGGAATAATGCAGCCCTGATTACCCGTTAATCCACGTTGTTTACATATATCGTAAAAACCTTCTATCTTTTCATTAACGCCGCCTATAGCCTGTACGCGTCCCTGTTGATTTAATGAACCTGTAATAGCAAAACTTTGTTTAAGTGGGATACCTGTTAAAGCAGAAATTAGTACGCACAACTCAGCTAGCGAGGCACTATCACCATCAATAAGACCATAGGATTGTTCGAAAGTAATACTGGCAGAAAAAGATAAAGGCGTGTCTTTTGTGTAACGCCCTGCAAGTAATGCCGATAAAATTAGAACACCTTTATCATGAATCGAGCCACTTAAGTCTACTTCTCGTTCGATATTTATAATTTTTCCATCGCCTAAATGAACAGATGCTGAAATTCTTGATGGTTGGCCAAAACTGTATTTACCAATTTCAAAAACAGATAAACCATTTATCTGTCCAACAGCTTCACCGTCAGTATCAATAAGTACTGTGCCGCGCTGAATATCCTGCTGAATTAAATTTTGAATGCGTCCAGTTCTATTTACCTGAGCATCAATTGCTTTTTGCACGTCTTCTTTTTTTATAAGTTTGTGTTTGCTTTGAGTGGCCCAGTACTGAGTTTCAATTAAAAGATCATCTATGGTTCTTAATCGTGTGGAAAGTTTTTCTGAATCCTGTGCCAGTCGTGAGCTAAATTCAATGACGCGGGCAACGGCACCTGCATCCATATTTTTTAATTCATATTTACGAACACGTGATGCGATAAGCCTTGCATAAAGCATGGTGTTATCTTTATCGCGTAATATTTCTTCATCAAAGTCAGCTTCTATTTTAAATAATTCAGGGAAGTCATGATCCATTTCATGCAGCATGTAATAGGCAGTGCGACTGCCCAGTAAAATAATTTTTACATTAAGTGGAATAGGTTCAGGATCAAGTGTAATGGTTGTATCTGCATTGGCAATTTGATCGAGTGTTTCTATTTTTACTTTTTTGGCATAAAGCGTTCGTTTTAATGCATCCCATGCGTAGGGACTGTTTACAATTTTGTGCGCATCTAAAATAAGATAGCCACCATTGGCCTCCAGTAAAGCACCAGATTTTATTAAAGTGAAATTGGTGTTGGGGCCAACCTGACGACTTTCATATTCAATACGCCCCATTAAATTATGATAGGTGGGGTTGTCAAGATAAATAACAGGTGCGCCAATCTGACGGCTACTGTCAACAATTAAATTAACCTGATAGCGTTGTAAGGCATCATTCTTTTGTGCTTTATTTTCTGTATTTGCTGACTCTTCTTCTTCGGGTTCAGCAAAATCTTCCAGATGTTCAAGCACGTCTTCCTGTATGCCTTTTAAATAATTTACAACATGAGGGAATGATTTATAACGTCGTCTAACATCTTTAATCAGATTGCTGGTAGCAAATAAGGCAACTTTCCGATTTAGCTTTTTTAGTTTTATATTATGTTCACGACGCTGGCGTGACATTTCAGGTGCAAGATATTCCAGCTCATCCTGAAAGTTGCCAATTTTATTCTCGATCTCAATTATTTCCTGTTCAGGTAAAGCATCGAATTCTTCTTCAGATAGTGCCTTGCCATTTTTTATGGGTGTTAGCATGAATCCTGAAGGGGTCTGGCTTAGTTGAATATCCTGCTCAAGTGCTTTATCTGCATGTTTTTCCAGCAGGGTGGTTTGCTTTTTAATAAATATTTTTTCAATATTCTGAACCTGATCCTGATATTCCGTTGCTTCAAAGGATGCGTTAATGGCTTTACCCAGATCTTCTACAAGGTTTTTCATGTCTTTCTGAAAAGCTTTGCCCTGGCCCGCAGGTAACTTTAATGCTTTAGGTTTGTAGTCCTGTTCAAAATTGCGCACATAACACCAGTCTGCCGGCGTCTCTTCTTCAGCGGCTTTATTGGTCAAATATTTGCGAATAATACCGTGCTGGCCAAAGCCTGAGGGGCCCATAACAAACAGGTTAAAGCCTCTGTGCTGAACACCGATGCCAAACTCAATGGCTTTTAATGCTCTGTCCTGACCCAGTATATCGGGCAGATCTTCCAGTTCTTCGGTGGTTTTAAAAGGCAGACTACTGGCGCTGCATTTGGGTTGTAGTTC
Source organism: uncultured Thiotrichaceae bacterium (assembly GCA_964522445.1). Classification (GTDB taxonomy): domain Bacteria; phylum Pseudomonadota; class Gammaproteobacteria; order SZUA-229; family SZUA-229; genus CAZFUY01. The sequence continues at coordinate 14,746 of CAZFUY010000013.1, forward strand.
TTTAGCAGTTAGTGATTTTATCATTATCAATTTCTTGTTTTTGTATAACTTTATTTTAGCAGTATTTTTACTTAAGGTTTATCACTTCATTCACCACTCATTGTGATGGATAGGGTACAATTTGCAGCTTATTAAAAACAGTGGAAGAGTAGATTGTGTCATTGGCATTGAAACCAGAGAAAATACACCCAGCTTTTGAATGGATACGCTCAGAGCGTATCGAGTCCCTGAATATTCTGGTTGAAGAATATAGGCACATAAAAACAGGCGCACCTCATTATCATCTGGTGGCTGATAACAGTGAAAATGTATTTCTGGTTGCCCTGCGTACTGTGCCAACTGATTCTACGGGTGTAGCCCACATACTGGAACATACTGCCCTGTGTGGTAGTGAGCATTATCCGGTGCGTGATCCATTCTTTATGATGATTCGTCGTTCTTTAAATACATTTATGAATGCGTTTACCAGTAGTGACTGGACGGCTTATCCCTTTGCCAGTCAGAATCAGAAAGATTTTAATAATCTGATGGATGTCTATTTAGATGCTGTATTTTTCTCGCGCTTACATGAATTAGATTTTGCGCAGGAAGGTCACCGATTTGAATTTGAAACACCCGATGATGCAAATACAGATCTGGTTTATAAAGGTGTTGTTTTTAATGAAATGAAAGGCGCTATGAGTTCGCCAGTCAGTACCTTATGGCAAACATTAACAGAACATTTATTTCCCACAACCACATATCATTATAACAGTGGTGGTGACCCTGAAAAAATTCCTGACTTAACCTACGAACAATTAAAATCATTTTATAAGGTGCATTATCACCCATCTAATTCTGTGTTTATGACCTTTGGTGATATTCCAGCATATGAACATCATCAACGTTTTGAAGAAAAAGCATTACATTATTTTGATAAATTAGACCGTGAAATTACTGTTGATGATGAAAAGCGTTATGACGCATCTATTTCAGTAAAAGATGCGTATGCGCTGGATGAAGACGATACAAATAATAAAACCCATATTGTAATGGGCTGGTTATTAGGTCGAAGCACGTCACTTGAAGATATGTTGCGCGCGCATTTAATGTCCAGTGTATTACTGGACAATAGTGCATCACCTTTACGTTTTGCTCTGGAAACAACGGATCTGGGTGCAGCACCGTCACCATTATGCGGCCTTGAAGATTCTAATCGTGAAATGAGTTTTATGTGTGGCCTTGAAGCGACTAATCCTGAACATGCAGATGCTCTGGAAAAACTGGTTATTAATACGCTTGAAGATGTTGTTAAAAATGGTGTGCCGCAAGATCGAGTTGAAGCGGTATTGCATCAGCTTGAATTAAGTCAGCGTGAAATAGGTGGTGATGGTTACCCTTATGGCCTGCAACTTATTCTTGGTGGATTGTCTTCCGCTATTCATCGAGGCGACCCTGTTGCAACAATGAATATTGATCCCGTTCTGGAACAATTAAGAACAGATATTAAAGATGCTGATTTTATAAAAAATCTGGTAAGAGAAAATCTTCTGGAAAATAAACACCGGGTTATTTTAACAATGAGTCCGGACACAGAATTAAGCAAAAATCGTGAGCAGGCTGAGAAAGATAAACTTGCGATGATTAAAGAAAAATTATCAGCGCAGGAAAAGCAACATATTATTGATCAGACCGCTGCATTAGAAGCACGTCAGAATGAACAGGATGATCCTGGCGTTTTACCTAAGGTGGGTCTGGATGATGTGCCAGATAAAATGTCTATCCCTCAGGGGCAAAGCAAAGAGATTGGTAAAGTACATGCATCAATTTATGAACAGGGAACAAATGGTTTAATTTATCAACAGATTATTATTAAGCTGCCAGAACTGGATGATGAGTTAATAGATATTTTGCCTTTTTACACATCGTGTCTAACAGAGTTGGGTTGTGGTGATAAAAATTATTTACAGGCACAGGAATGGCAGTCCAGCGTCAGTGGTGGTATTTCAGCCTATACAACTGTGCGTGGTGAAATTAATAATGTACAGAAAACCAATGCTTATTTTGTGTTGTCAGCAAAAGCCCTGTCGCGAAATCACCAACAGCTTAATGATTTAATGAAGCAAACACTGGACGCTGCACGTTTTGATGAGTATGAAAGAATTCGTGAATTAATTGCACAGAAAAGGGCGCATCGAGAACAAAGTGTTACGGGTAGTGGTCACAGTCTTGCAATGACTGCTGCCAGTAGTGGCATGAGTCCTGCTGCTGCTTTTTCGCATAGACTATCAGGGCTTGTTGGCATTCAATATATTAAGCAGCTTGATGATAGTTTAGGTCAGGAAGAAAATATTTTAAAACTGGCTAAACAGTTTGAGGCAATCCATGAAAAGATTATTAAAGCACCAAGACAGTATCTTGCGGTAACAGAAGAAGATACTAAATCTGCATTTGAAAAAGATTTACAAACTTACTGGCAAGAAACTATTAATAATGAATCTAATAATAATTTTTCATTACCTGAAATTTATCAACAGGTAAAGCAGGCATGGATTACCAGCACGCAGGTTAATTTCTGTTCTAAATCTTATCCAACAGTTTGTATCGAACACGAAGATTCAGCTGCTTTAACTGTATTGGGCGGTTTTTTGCGTAATGGCTATCTGCACAGAGTCATACGTGAACAGGGTGGAGCTTATGGTGGTGGCGCAAGTAATGAACCTGCCAATGCCTGTTTTAGATTTTATTCATACCGTGATCCACGTTTAGCTGAAACACTGGATGATTTTGATAAGGCGATTGAATGGTTATTAAATGAAGATCATGAATGGCGGCAATTAGAAGAATCAATTTTAGGTGTAGTGAGCAGTCTTGATAAGCCCAGTTCTCCAGCCGGTGAAGCAAAGCAGGCATTTCATAATCAGCTTAATGGCCGTACAGAAGAACAGCGACAGAAATTTAGAAAACGTGTTTTAGACGTTACACTAGATGATCTTAAACGTGTAGGAAAAACTTATTTGCAACCAGAAAAAGCCAGTGTGGCCGTTATTACAAATGTTGCGATGGAAGATACGGTTAAAGAATTAGGTCTGGATGTTATTCATCTTTAACCAGAGTTAAACGCTATTTTTAAATGAATACATGCCATATTATTTTTATATTAATTGATTTGCGTATTCCTTATGCGCAATCATTAAAAGATAAACGCCAACCTGTTAGAAGTTTAAAGCAGCGATTAAAAAATAGATTTAATATATCAATTGCTGAAGTTGATGCGCTGGATGAATGGAAGCGAGCAGTGCTGGGCGTAACTATGGTTAGTAATGATAAGCGTTATCTGCATAAACAGAGCAGTTTAATTGAACAGGCTATTTTAGAAATAACAGAGCTTGAACTTGTTGCATTTAATTGTGAGTATCT
>CAZFUY010000013.1:18244-21238 GCA_964522445.1 uncultured Thiotrichaceae bacterium
GTCAGTGTTTTTAGAAATGCAAGTAAATCAGCTTTATCCTGAGTGCTAAACACTTTTGTTGTAGGAACTCTGTTATCCAGATTATTAGAAACTTCTGGGTCAGGCCAGCATGTTATAGGGTTGCTTAGTATGCTGCTACCACAGGCATTAATATCTCTGTTTATATAAAAATCTATAACTTCTTCTAATGTTGATACTGCACCATTATGAAAATAGGGTGCTGTTAATTCAACATTACGAAGTGTGGGTACTCTAAATTTTCCTTCTTCAAGGCTTGCCTGTGTTGAAAGGGCTGAACTGCTTCCAAGGCCGAGATCAGGGAGGTTGGCAAGATTGGCCGGGGTATTGGTCGGTGAGCCTATATTGGTATAAGTAAAATTAGTAAACATAGATTTTACTTTTGTGGTTGTCATAGCATGGCACTCAGAACATTTTGTTTCACTCTCTTCAAAAATAACAAGACCTCTTGCTTCAGATTGTGTAAATGTGGCTGCGCCAGATTGCACATAATCAAACTTGGATGTAAAAGGTGCAAATTTACTGGTTGACTCAAAGGCTGCAATAGCATCAGCAACCTGATCATAAGCTGCATTAACATCACTTAAACTGCCGCTGCCATAAACTTCTTCAAACTGACTTGAATAAGTAGCGTTTGTTATTTTTTGAATGACATCTGCTTTATCTGTGTTGGCCATTTCAAGCGGATTGAGAAAAGGAGCTTTTGCCTGTTCAAGCAGATCAGTTGCACGTCCATCAATAAATTGTCCGCCAATATATCCATCTGTTGCATCATATCTAAAGTCAGGAATAAAAGAGCTATACATCACGGTTGGTGCATTACGGTTGCCAAAAGTATTTGCATCAGAGCCTTCGGATACAGGGGCAGTATTGGTTACATTAGGGTCTGCAAATGCATTATTTTCATCATGGCAGGACGCGCAGGACTGATTTCCATTTTTAGATAAACTTGTGTCATTAAAAATCTTTTCACCCAAATCAATTTTTAATGCAGCCAGATCAGTTTGTGGAGTTGATCCTCCACTGCTGCCACCGCAGTTAGTTATTAAAGGAAGAGTAAAAGAGAGTGCAAATATTAAGTACAGCTTATGCATCATTACAACCTTGAAAAGTCTATTTGTTGATATATCTGTTTTTTAATCTAACCTGTTTTTAGATGGGGCGCATTGAAGATGTTAGAAAATGTGAGTGTATTGGCATAAATCGATTGATTTAAATCAAGTTTGTAAATTCGAATATTCTTATGGGTATCAGTGTTATAGTTATATTAATTTGATACTTTATTGAGTAATAAAGGATATGAAAAAGCTGATTCTTGCCAGACATGCTAAATCGAGCTGGGAGCATGCAATAGCGGATATAGAGCGACCATTAAATAATCGTGGATTACACGATGCGCCTGTTATGGCAGATTATTTAAAATCTCAGGGTGTTAATGTTGATATTATCATTTCCAGTCCGGCGCTAAGAGCAAAAACAACGGCTCAGTTTTATTTTGATAAATTATTGAATTCTGGCCAGAAATTAAAAATTGATGACTCTATTTATGACGCGTATGAGCAGGATTTATTAAAAATAATTAATGAATTAGATGAGGCTGTTAATTCAGTCATGTTAGTAGGTCATAATCCTACGTTTACATTGTTAGCGAATATATTAGCCAATGAACGTATTGTGAATATGCCTACCTGTAGTTCTGTCACTATTTGTTTTGATGTTTCTGACTGGATGCATGTAAAAGCAGGTGCTGGGGCAATGGAGCGATTTGATTACCCTAAAAAATTAAATGTGCTATAAAATTTTATGGTTGTTCATTGTATACAGCCATTATACCTTTCAGCTCTTTAATTAAAATTGTGATTTCTTCCTGGCTTAAATTTTCAGCTTCATCAACTGGTTTACCATTTTCAAGCGTAACAATAACACTATTTACAAAAGTGCAGCCTTTATAACAAATGCTTTCAATCGCTTTATCCAGGTTTTTATTTGTCATATTAAATCCAGGTTAATGATGCTCACGCCATATCTGGAAAGTTGGGTATTTTTTATAGCCTTTATTTAATACATAAGATAAAACATTGTTTAAACGATAAAGGCGAATAACAGATTCAACTCTAAAAATTTCTTTACCCTGCTCATCAAAAAATATTAGTGTTGGTGCAAAACTAAGCTGTAATTGTCTGGCCCATTTTTTTGCAGTGGTCTTTTTGCCGGCAGGCGTTATGACAGGTGTATTTGATTTTGTATCAAGTTGTACTGCATCCATGTTTCTTAATTTAATACCTATTGCCTGTTGGCTCAGAGGGCCGCCATGAAGTACATCGCAGGCGTGGCATTTTTTATGTTCGAAAAATACAACCAGTGGATTTTTTGCTGATTTTTTACTGCGATCAAGATTGTAGGGAGGTGAAGAAAAAGCATCATTTTCATTAAGTTCTTCCTGACCGAAACTCAAAGCCTCTTCTGCTCTGGCTAAATATTCGCTGTAAGATTCTTTGTTGTAATGGGCATCGGCAACATATTCTAGTGCGGCTCTAAATTGATACGGTGGGCGATAGCCGGGTAAGCGTAAGGCCAGTTGACTTTTTTTCTCGTAAAAGAGTAGAGAAGGGGTAAAATTCGTTTTCATTCGAGTAGCAAAGGCTTTTTCAGTATAGGTTTTGCCATCAAAATCTGTCACTGTACGCTGGCCGCGTACATCTATGGCGATAACATCAAAATATTTCTGTGTGTATTCAAGGATATCTTTTGAACCCCAGTTTATTTCCAGCAGGGCTTTACAGTAAGCGCAGTCTTTGCGGCCAAAATATATAATTAAGCCACGTTTGCCAGATTCCATTGCTTCATCCAGGCTTTCCTGTAAGTCCAGAAAGCTGAGCTTGAACCAGTTGGGAAGTTCCAGATCATCGGTAAGAGGTGAGTCATCAAAAGCAAGTTCATCAAGTTGCTGATTAGCAATGCTATTAGTGTATTGAA
>CAZFUY010000013.1:21338-39117 GCA_964522445.1 uncultured Thiotrichaceae bacterium
AGCTGGTGTCCCTGGTAGATATCCTGAGGTAAGGTTTCGGCATTGACTATGAGCTTAATATTTCTGTCGTAGAATTCATCAATCATATTAATAAAGCGTCTGGCTTTGTCATTATTGCCTTCATTCAGTTCGGGAATATTTGATATAAATACAGTATGGAACAGGCGGGCAATTTCAATATAGTCAGCAGATGCTCTGGGGCCATCGCAGAGTGCATTAAATTCAAACCAGACAAGGTCGTCAGCCTGAGAGATGGTCTGGATGTCTCGATGGTTAATGTGAAGTATTTTATTATCTACTGCAGAGCAGGGGGCAAGTTGCTCAAATCGTGAGCGCAGGATGTTTTCAGTTGTTTCATCAACTGTAAGATACCAGGTCTCTGCTTTTTCCAGTAAACGTAGGCGGTGGTCAACTTCACCGCTGACATTGACGCTTTCAGTGTATTTTTTGATTAAATCAATAGCCGGTAAAAACCGTTCTCTTTGCAGGCCGTGTTTGTATAAATCATCAGGTTGTTGATTGGATGTGGCAATCAGGGTGACGCCTTCCTTAAATAATGCGTCCAGCAAACCATAGAGCAGCATGGCATCGGTGATGTCAGATACATGAAATTCATCCAGACACAGAATGGGGGATCTTTTGGCAAAGTTTCTGGCAACCAGAATAAGCGGGTCTTTATGTCCTTTGAGCAGGGCAAGCTGGTCATGGACGGCCTGCATAAAGTGATGAAAATGCAGACGAATTTTGTTTTTAAAGGGCAGGGTGTCGAAGAACAGATCCATGAGCCAGGTTTTTCCACGGCCAACGCCACCCCATAAATACAGGCCTGTTACGGGTGTTGTTTGTTTGCTGCCTAATAGTTGTTTAAGTTTATTTTGAATGCTGGATTTATTTTTATCGTGCTCAATAAGCCTGTGGTATAAATTTTCAAAAAAATCTATGCTATGAGTCTGGGCAGGATCTTCGCTAAATCCTTTTTTACTTATTTCTGTTTGGTATTGTTCCCAGGGTGTCATAAGATAGTGTTATAAATTAAACTAATGGCCTATTTTTATTTAAAAACAACAAGTTATATTGTTTATATAAAGTGAATTGTAATATGTTTCACGGTTCTTTTATATTGTTTTGATACAGGGAGTATGAATCAAAATGCCTGCTAAAACAGGAATTAAATTAACTAATTACTCAATTGAGAAACTGACATTTGTTTGTTAGTATAGCGCCCGAATTAGGGCCTCTCTAATAACTCCCTCAAAAGGCCAATATCAGCTATATGACACGCTATATATTTATTACAGGCGGAGTGGTTTCATCCTTAGGTAAGGGTATTGCCGCCGCATCTCTCGGGGCTATCTTGGAAGCTCGTGGCCTCACTGTCAGAATGTTAAAGCTAGATCCCTACATCAATGTTGATCCGGGAACGATGAGTCCATTCCAGCACGGTGAAGTTTTTGTTACTGAAGACGGTGCAGAAACGGATCTGGATTTAGGCCATTACGAACGTTTTGTTCATTCTAAAACCAGTCAGGCAAGCAACTTCACCTCAGGGCGTATTTACGAAACCGTTATTCGCAAAGAGCGTCGTGGCGAATATCTGGGGGGTACAGTCCAGGTTATTCCTCACATTACAGATGAGATTAAGCGCAGTGTTATTGAAGGCGCGGCTGATGCTGATATTGCTATGATCGAAATTGGTGGCACAGTGGGTGACATCGAGTCTTTGCCTTTCCTTGAAGCTATCAGGCAGATGGGAGTGGAGCTTGGCCATGAGCGCGCACTCTTCATGCATTTAACTTTAGTGCCTTATATTGCAACGGCTGGCGAAGTTAAAACAAAGCCTACTCAGCACTCTGTAAAAGAATTACGTTCCATTGGTATTCAGCCAGATATTTTATTATGCCGTTCAGAGCAATTACTGGCGGAAGCGGATCGTCGCAAAATTGCCCTGTTTACCAATGTCGAAGAAAAAGCCGTTATCTCGGCAATGGACTTAGACCATATTTATAAAATTCCACAATGGCTGCATGATCAGGGGCTGGATGATATTGTGGTTGATAAATTTAAGCTGGATGTGCCGAAAGCGGATTTATCTGACTGGCAAAAAGTTGTTGATGCGCTAGAGCATCCCGAATCGGAAGTCACTGTGGGTATGGTGGGTAAGTATGTTGGTCTTACTGAATCTTACAAATCGCTTAATGAATCATTAAGTCATGCGGGCATTAGCAATCGTGTGAAAGTAAATATTGAATACCTTGATTCAGAAATACTGGAGCAGGGTGATTTCAGCCAGCTTGAAAAATTTGATGCCATATTAGTACCGGGTGGTTTTGGCAAGCGTGGCGTAGAAGGCAAGATTGCAGCAGCCAAATATGCACGAGAGAACAAAGTGCCTTATTTAGGTATTTGTCTGGGTATGCAGGTAGCTGTCATTGAGTTTGCACGCGATGTGGCCGGGCTTGAAGGCGCACATAGTTCAGAATTTGAACCGGATACAAAAAATCCTGTGATTGCTTTAATCACAGAATGGCAAGCTAAAGACGGCTCTGTAGAGCAGCGTGATGAAAATTCAGATATGGGCGGCACTATGCGTCTGGGCGCACAGCATTGTAAGTTGACGGATGGTAGTCATGCACGTGAGATTTATAATCAGGACGTGATTAACGAGCGTCATCGTCATCGTTATGAATTTAATAATACCTTCCTTGATAAATTAACTGAGGCCGGTCTTGTTATTTCAGGTAAATCTGAAGATGGCAATCTGGTCGAAATGGTTGAGCTTAAAGATCATCCCTGGTTTATCGCCTGTCAGTTCCATCCCGAATTTACTTCAACGCCTCGAGATGGGCATCCTTTATTCCATGACTACATTAAAGCGGCATGTACTCACCGTGATCAGCGTGGTACTAAATAATGGAACTGTGCGGACAGCAGGTGGGTTTAGATAAACCGTTTTTTCTATTTGCAGGCCCCTGTGTTATTGAAAGTGAGGCTATGGCAATGGAAACGGCGACTCAGTTAAAAGCCATTACTGAAAAATTAGGTATCCAGTTCGTTTACAAATCTTCTTTTGATAAAGCCAATCGTTCTTCAATGGATAGCTTCCGTGGTCTGGGTATGGCGGAAGGTTTACGCATTCTTCAAAAAGTAAAAGACGAAGTGGGCGTGCCTGTTATCACCGATGTACATGAAGATACGCCCATGGATGAAGTGGCTGATGTGGTTGATATTCTGCAAACACCGGCTTTTTTATGCCGTCAAACCAATTTTATTTTAAAAGTCGCTTCAGCCGGTAGACCCGTGAATATCAAAAAGGGGCAGTTTATGGCGCCCTGGGATATGAAAAATGTGGTTGATAAAGCTAAATCAACAGGTAATCAGCAGATCATGGTATGTGATCGTGGCGTGTCTTTTGGTTATAACAACCTTGTTTCTGATATGCGTGCCCTGGCCGTTATGCGTGAAACGTATTGCCCGGTTGTATTTGATGCAACGCATTCAGTGCAGTTACCCGGCGGTCAGGGTGCAACTTCGGGTGGTCAGCGTGAGCATGTGCCGGTTTTGGCAAGAGCCGCTGTAGCCGCGGGTATTTCAGGTTTATTTATGGAAACACACCCAGAGCCAGAAAAGGCGCTGAGTGATGGCCCAAACGCCTGGCCTTTGCCTAAACTGGAAGCTTTGTTGTCACGATTAAAAGATATCGATGCGCTGGTAAAGAGCCAGCCATTTGAGGAAACACTGCTGTAAAGAATTATATTGTAGGAGCGGCTTTAGCCGCGATTTGTTATTAAAAGATATTTGTCTATAAATCGTGGCTAGAGCCGCTCCTACAAAGTATTGGAATTTAAGTAATAAACTAATTTAACAATGTGCGCTAAGCGCTGGAAAACATTGAGGAAAACATGCCAAAAATTATTGAAATTATAGGTCGCGAAATTCTGGACTCACGTGGTAACCCAACCGTTGAAGCCGATGTTTGTCTGGAATGCGGTATACGAGGTCGAGCCGCTGTACCATCGGGTGCATCCACAGGTTCTCGAGAAGCTATTGAATTACGTGACGGTGATAAAGATCGTTATATGGGCAAGGGCGTGACTAAAGCCGTTGCTAATATTAATGGTGAAATTCGTAAAGCATTAATGGGTATGGATGCGCGTGATCAGTTGCTACTTGATAAAGCGATGATCGATCTGGATGGTACTGATAATAAAGGTCGTTTAGGTGCAAATGCATTATTAGCTGTTTCTCTGGCCGCAGCACATGCGTCAGCTGCTTATGAAAAACAGTCACTTTATCAATATCTAGGGGGTGAAGAATTTACCTTGCCTGTGCCTATGATGAATATCATCAATGGTGGTTCGCACGCAGATAACAGTGTTGATTTGCAGGAATTTATGATTCTGCCTGTAGGTGCTCCCAGTTTTAAAGAAGCGCTGCGTTATGGAGCAGAAGTTTTTCATACACTGAAATCTGTACTAAAAGCTCGCGGCATGAATACATCAGTTGGAGATGAAGGTGGTTTTGCACCTAACCTGTCATCGAATGAAGAAGCGATTGAAGTGATTCTTGAAGCCATTGAAAAAGCAGGCTATAAAGCAGGCGAAGACATTTATTTGGGTATAGATGCGGCCAGCTCTGAATTTTACAAAGACGGTAAATACGACCTGGCTTCTGAAAATCGCATACTGACAGCCGAAGAAATGGTTGATTATCTGGCAGACTGGGTTAACAAATATCCCATTATCAGTATCGAAGATGCGCTGGATGAAGGCGACTGGGAAGGCTGGGCATTATTAACTGAAAGATTGGGTGATAAAGTACAGCTGGTGGGCGATGATTTATTTGTAACCAATACCAAAATCTTTAAAGAAGGCATCGATAAAAATATAGCCAATTCTATTCTGATTAAACTGAACCAGATTGGTACTTTGTCAGAGACATTAGATGCTATCAATATGGCGCATGATGCAGGCTACACGGCAGTTGTATCACACCGTTCAGGTGAGACAGAAGACAGCACAATAGCTGATTTATGTGTAGCGATGAATACAGGTCAGATTAAAACAGGCTCATTATCGCGTTCTGACCGTATTGCTAAATATAATCAACTTTTACGCATTGAAGAAGCGTTGTGTGACAATGCAAAATACGCGGGCAAAGCCGCGTTTAAACATCTGGCTTAAATAGCATTCTGTGAAATGGATCATCATCATACTTATCAGTCTGATATTTATACTGCAGTACAGACTGTGGGTAGATGATGGCGGCATTCCTGAAGTGCTACATCTTCAGGACGAAGTGGCCACAATTAAGCAGGAAAAAGCCCGGCTTGAAGATCGTAATCAGGAATTACATGCGGAAGTGTCTGATCTGAAAAAAGGACTGGATGCGATTGAGGAAAGAGCCCGTAGTGAACTGGGCATGGTTGGCAAGGATGAAACCTTTTATCAGATTATTCAATCTCAGGATAAATCGAAAGATTAAAGTTGTTGGTCACTATATGTTTGCGGTTAGTCATAAACAGACATCGTTCGATCCATCCCCAGGCAAATTAAGCAGCTTTTTAACTTTGATCGAGCAGGTCAGAGCAAACTCGAATACAATTTATGACTAATAACCTAAAACTTAAAACTTTCTGGGCTGTTATCCCCGCAGCAGGTGTCGGCAAGCGCATGGCCGCTGACCGTCCAAAACAATATTTAAAGTTAGCAGATAAAACCGTCATAGAGCATAGCTTGCAGCGATTACTGGATCACCCATCTATAACCGGGGTTGTTCTTTCTCTGGATGTTAATGACAGTTACTGGGAAGAATTATCGTATCAACATGACAAACCAGTGATGCTGGTTGATGGCGGCAAGGAGCGTTGTGATTCTGTTCTTAATGCACTAAAAGCCCTGCAAAGAAAATGTCAGCCAGAAACAGAGCATGAAATCTGGGTGCTGGTGCATGATGCGGCGCGCCCCTGTGTTCGAGCGGATGATCTTGGTAAACTAATTGATTCAGCCAGTGATGATAACCATGGTGGCTTACTGGCTTTGCCGGTGCGCGATACAATGAAACGGGCATCTGCTTCAAATAAAATTAGTTGTGTTCAGAAAACAGTTGATAGAGCGGGTTTGTGGCATGCTTTAACCCCTCAAATGTTCAAATTATCTTTATTGGTCGATGCTCTTGAAACAGCAGAAAAGAAGGGGCTTCATGTAACAGATGATGCATCTGCAATGGAGCTGGCAGGTTATGCTCCCATGCTTGTTGAAGGTCATGAAGACAATATTAAAATTACTCGGCCATTTGATCTTGTTTTAGCTGATTTATATCTTCAGGAGCAATCTAATGTCTGATTTTCGCATTGGCCATGGTTATGATGTTCATGCTTTTACAGAGGGTGATCATATTGTTTTGGGCGGTGTTAACATTCCACACAGTAAAGCCTTTAAAGCTCATTCTGATGGTGATGTATTGATCCATGCAATCTGTGATGCCCTGTTAGGCGCTTTGGCGTTAGGTGATATTGGCCAACATTTTCCTGATACAGATGTGCGCTATAAGGGTGCTAATAGTCGAGATCTTTTATCTCATGTGATTAGTCTGATAACAGAAAAGGGCTTTAAGGTGGGAAATATGGATAGCACTATTATTGCCCAGACACCTAAAATGTCATCACACATAGAAAATATGCAGACTAACCTTGCTAAAGATCTTCAGATTGATGTATCTCAGGTAAATATTAAGGCAACAACAACAGAAAATTTAGGTTTTGCCGGGCGTGAAGAAGGTATAGCCGCACACGCTGTTATTTTGTTGATAAGTTGCTAGTTTCTTATAAAAAAAGTCGCTATATAATTATTAATATCAATAAGTTAAATCATTTAGTTGTTCTAAACTGGCATGTTTGTTCAATAAACATGCTTTTTTGAAATTAATCCCTTATACTCGTTTCTTAAGGGGAGACTTTAAGAAACGAGTATATGCTGATATATATCCACGGTTTTAATAGTTCGCCAGAATCATTTAAAGCTAATCTGCTAAGGAAATTTGCGGATAAGGTTAATATTGGCCATCGTTTAGAAGTTCCTCAGCTATCACCTGAACCCATTAAAGCCATAAAACAGCTAGAAAAGCTGGTTAAAAAACAATCAACATCAACATTGATGAGACCCGGTTGCCGCCCCTGCTTAATTGGCAGTTCACTGGGAGGCTACTATGCAACCTTTCTGGCTGAGAAATATGACTGCCGAGTTGTGCTGGTTAATCCTGCTGTTAAACCCTATGAACTGTTTGATCAGTATCTGGGGAAAAATGAAAACTATTACACAGGAAAAGAATTTGAAATAACAATGGAGCATCTGCAACAGCTTCGAGACATTGAAGTTGAGAAAATAACTAAACCTGATCGCTATCTAATGATGTTACAAACAGGTGATGAAATTTTAGATTATAAATTAGCCATAGAAAAATATGCGGCAGTACCCTCTATTGTTGAAGAAGGTGGAGGCCATGAATTCATGGGCTTTGACCGTCACCTTGAAACTGTATTAGCCTTCTGCGGTATAAATTGCCTTAGAAATTATTCGTAAGTGTAAAATCAAAGTATTTGACACAGAGGCACAAAGACGCAGAGTTCTGTTTAGTCTAAATTAGAATCAAATCTTCTATAAAAAGGTATGCTTTATGTCACTAGGCCCAGTTATGCTAGACCTGGCTGGAACATCTATTAGCCCAGAAGAACGTGAAATGATGCTGCACCCACAGGCAGGTGGCGTTATTTTATTCACGCGCAATTATGAATCCCCAGAACAAATTACTGAATTAATCAAAGAAATACATGCTTTGCGTAAGCCACATTTACTGGTGGCTGTTGATCATGAAGGTGGGCGAGTGCAGCGTTTTAAAGATGGCTTTACTCATATACCGCCTGCTGCAGTTTATGGCGAAATATATAAATCAGATAAAAAAGCGGCTAAAAAAATGGCTGAATGCTGTGGCTGGCTAATGGCGGCAGAATGTCGAGCAGTGGGCATAGATTTAAGCTTTGCTCCTGTGCTGGATTTAGAACGAGGTGTGAGTGGTGTTATTGGTGATCGCTCCTTTAACCATAATCCCGAACGTGTTGCTGAACTGGCCAATGATTTTATGGCCGGCATGTTAAGAGCCGGGATGCATGCAACAGGTAAGCATTTCCCTGGTCATGGCTCTATTAAAGAAGATTCTCATGTGGCGCATCCAGTCGATCAGCGTGAATTAAATGATATTATGATGGAAGATATTAAACCTTTTGAGCGCATGATCCATTTTGGGCTGGCGGCTATTATGCCCGCGCATGTGATCTATCCAGAAGTGGATGATAAACCAGCAGGTTATTCATCCATCTGGTTAAAAAATATTTTAAGAAACCAGCTTGGTTTTCAGGGCGTTATTTTTAGTGATGACTTAAGCATGGAGGCAGCGGGTGTTGCGGGTGATTTTGCACAAAGAGCCAAAACAGCATTAGCGGCGGGATGTGATATGGTGCTGGTTTGCAATCACCCGGAAGCTGCGGCACAGGTATTAGAAAATCTTGGTGATTATTCTAATCCCGCATCACAATTACGTTTAGTGCGTATGCATGGGCACGGTGAATTAAATAGACGGGATTTAATGGCATCAGAAGAGTGGCAACAGGCAGTGGAACTGGTTAATCAAATTGATCAGAGTCCGGAGCTTGAGTTAGATATATAGTGATCTTTGCACGAGAGCAAGTTATAAAAAAAACTAACTGCACTTTTGTCATTCCTGCATGCTTTTGAGCAGGAATCTAGTGACTTTTAGTGCTTAAAATCACTGGATCTCGGCTCAAAAGCATACCGGGAAGACAGTATTTGTTTAGTGTAAAGTTGCTATATAAGTTAAAAGTTAAAAAGGTAGAACTGCTTTATTGCAGATAAAAAATATAAGTATGAATTTAAAAGAATTTACAAATCAAATTAATCTATTTGGCGATGACTATGCGTGGATTGTGCAGGTATTTGTTGTTGTCTTTGTATCATTAGCGGTTAATTTTTTTCAAAAGCGTGCGCTTAATCGTATCCATAAAAAATTAGAAAAAACACATAATCCCTGGGATGATTTATTAATCGAATCATTAAAAAAACCCTTAACACTTTTAATCTGGTTATTGGGCTTAACATTTGCAGCTGGAATTGCACAACAGGAAAGTGGTGCAGCAATTTTTGAAGCCATTGATCCACTCCGAGATGTCAGTGTTATTGTTATTCTTGCCATTTTTCTTCTGCGAATGATTAAGGGCGCTGAAACTGTTTTTTTAATGAGAGAGTCTGAAACAGGCGAAAAAGATTTTGATAAACATACCGTTGAGGCCATTGCTAAATTATTTAGAGTATCAGTGTTGATTACAGCAGCTTTAGTGGTATTGCAGACAATGGGGTATAGCGTATCGGGTGTGCTGGCCTTTGGTGGCGTGGGTGGTATCGCTGTTGGTTTTGCCGCAAAAGATATGTTGGCTAACTTTTTTGGTGGTTTAATTATTTACCTTGATCGTCCTTTTAAAGTAGGTGACTGGATTCGTTCAGATGATCGTCAAATTGAAGGTACGGTAGAACATATTGGCTGGCGAGTTACCTGTATTCGTACTTTTGATAAACGTCCTTTATATGTACCCAATTCAGTGTTTACCAGTGTTGCAGTTGAAAACCCATCACGCATGACCAATAGACGAATTTATGAAACCATTGGCATACGTTATGATGATGCAAATAAATTGGCTACAATTGTAGATCAGGTTAAAGACATGCTGCTTAAGCATCCTGAAATAGATACTAAACAAACGATGATTGTTAACTTTAATAGTTTTGCTGCTTCGTCTATTGATTTTTTTGTGTATACGTTTACCAAAACAACAGACTGGGTTAAGTTTCATGCCATAAAACAGGATGTACTTTTAAAAATTATGGAAATAATAGAGAAGCAGGGTGCTGAAATAGCATTTCCAACATCAACATTACATGTACAATCTATGCCCTCAATGATCCCGGAAACAGAGAAAAAAAATGGCTGATAAATTACTAGTTGTTATGGCGAATGCAAATATGGCAATACCTGCTGAATTTCAACCACCTTTATTGCAGGCAACTGTTGCTGCAGCCATGGGATATGATGTTGAAGTTTTATTAACGGGGCATGCAGGAAAGTTAGCTATAAAAGGCGAAGCTGAAAAACTGGTTTTTAAGGAAGAAGATAATCGCACAGTGCTTGATCATATTAAAGAAGCCAGAGAAGCCGGTGTATCATTTAAAGTTTGTACACCAGCACTGCAATTTTGGGGGGGGGATTTAATTGCAGAAATTGATGAGACAGTCGGTGGTGCTTACATTATAAATGAAGCCATGGATGATAATGTTGTGACGTTTACTTACTAATTATGTCGGTTACATCTCAGGAAGCCCAGCTTGTTTTAGATAATGCAGATCTAATTTATGATGCTGATGAAATTTCTAATGCATTAAATAAACTGGCGCTGGAAATTTCAGATCAGGTAAAAAAGGAAAATGATAATCAGCCCATTATAGTTATCAGTGTAATGAATGGCGGCCTGGTTATTACCGGGCATTTGTTAACACGTTTTCAATTTCCTCTACAGGTTGATTTTATTCATGCAACAAGATATCGAAATAAAACCACAGGTGGTGAGCTGGAATGGAAAGTAGAACCGCACCAGTCTATTAAAAATCGAACCTTACTGATTCTTGATGATATTCTCGATGAAGGTTATACATTAGATGCCATTATTGATTATTGTAAAGATAAGGGCGCAAAGAAAATTATTTCTGCTGTTCTGGTAGAAAAAAAACATGATAGAAGAAAGCCAGACGTTCAATGTGATTTTATTGGCTTAACGGTTGAAGATCGCTATGTTTTTGGTTTTGGCATGGACTACAAAAGCTATCATCGAAATTTAAATGCAATATATGCGGTTAGTGACAACTAATCTGAGGTGAATTAAATGTCTTCTATAGCCATTATTGGTGGAACAGGTTTAACAAAATTAGAAAATTTACAGATCACCCATAAAGAAATGGTGAATACACCTTTTGGTATTCCCTCCGGACCGTTAACATTTGGCAAAATATGCAATTTAGATGTTGTGTTTCTGGCGCGTCATGGTTATCGGCATACCATTCCACCCCATAAAGTTAATTATCGAGCAAACCTGTGGGCTTTGAAAGAAGCCGGGGTGCAGAGGATTATTTCAGTTGCCGCTGTTGGTGGTATTACATCTGCAATGAGACCAGAACAGATCGTTATACCTGATCAGATTGTTGATTATACCTACGGGCGATCACAGACATTCTTTGAGAACGATCTTAGTTTTGTTACACATATAGATTTTACCCACCCTTATGATGCTGAATTACGCAATCAATTGCTGGACAGTGCCAGAAATCTGAAATTAGATGCAGTGGATGGTGCTGTGTATGCGGCAACTCAGGGGCCTCGGCTGGAAACTGCTGCTGAGGTCAACAGGCTTGAAGGTGATGGCTGTGACATAGTAGGCATGACAGGAATGCCTGAAGCGGCATTAGCCAGAGAGCTGAATCTCAAGTATGCAACATGCGCATTAGTGATTAACTGGGCAGCAGGTCGGGGTGGGCAGACAGAAATTAGTTTGCAGGATATGGAAACATGCCTTGAATCAGGCATGAAAAAAGTTCGGGAATTACTGGAATCCACGCTTCCTGAAGTCTGTTAGCTCTTATTTCCTAAAATGCAGGAGCGAGCTTTAGCCGCGATAATGAGTTAATTATAATGATTTCACGGCTAAAATCGCATCTGTACGAATAATATTGGAATAGTTGCAGGGAGAGGGAGCATAAATAGCCATGAAATATATACATTCTTAGTATAAAATAGCGCCGCAATTCAAACATTCAGGTTTTATACATGGCTCGTGCAGATTCTGTTTCTGACGCAACAGGCGTTAGCAAACTCATACTTATACTTCGTTATCATGAACAATCACGTCAGTGGTTCGCCATTCTATTTGTTTTACTGGTCAGTTTATTAGGTCAGCCGCAGGATGCTTTATTATATGCAGGTACAGCGGTGGCATTTATGGGCATCACTGTTCGTATGTGGGCGGCAGGTTATGTCATGAAAAATAAAGAGCTGGCAACCACAGGGCCTTATGCTTATGTAAGGCATCCTCTTTACGTGGGAAATATTCTTTTACTTTTTGGTTTCTCATTAGCATCATCTTTATGGTGGGCATTTGTTTTAATGGGCGCTTTGTTATGGTTTTATTATCCACCCACTATTTCTTATGAAGACAATAAACTTCGTAATATTTTTGGTGAAGAGTGGGAAAACTGGAGCAAAAATATTCATGCTTTAATTCCAACCTTTGGAAGTAAAGCGGGCAGTGCAAAAAGCAGTTGGTCATTTAAGAAAAGCCTGATGCAAAATGGTGAGCCGATTATTGTCGCTTATCTTATCGGGTGTTTGTATTTGCTTTACACAAAATAAATGCTTGAAGGACTAAACGACTTATCTGAAGCTGAGCTAAAACAATGGATAGAACAAAGCCTGGCTAAAAAAAATAATATACTGGCCGCAGGTTATCAGGGTCAAACTCTAATTTATAGCACTGATCATCATCAGCTTGTTATTAAAGTGCCTCATGGACGAGGGCTCATCAAACGCTTTCATATCTCCATGCTCAAACATGAGTATGCTGTTTATAAAAAACTATCGGGTTTTAGTGGCGCGCCAAAATGTTATGGACTGGTTGATAATCAGTACCTTGTTATTGAATTTATTAATGGCGTACCTATTCGTGAAGCTCGACCCGTTGATGAAGAAAATTATTTTAGTAAACTCTTTGAATTTATCCTGCTAATTCACAAAAGTGATGTTGCACATATGGATTTAAAAAAGAAGGATAATTTACTGGTGGTTGATGGACGTACGCCCTGTATTATTGATTTTGGTGCTTCGGTAATAAAAAAAGAAGGGTTTCACCCATTTAATCATTTTTACTATAATCTGGCAAAACGTTTTGACTTTAATGCCTGGATAAAACATAAGTACAATAATAATTTAGAAGCTATTTCAGATGCTGATAAACCTTATTTTAATAAAACCTATATAGAAATTTTTTCTCGAAAAATAAAGCGTTTTTATAAAGATTATATTTATGATAAACGTAAGTAAACGTTATTTTTTTACACAGAGTATCCCTGGCTGCTTTTTTTTCGTATCTGTATATTGCCCTGTTTTTCCGGATACTTTCCTTCCTTGTTTTTATAGAAGTCTTTTATTATTAGCAGATCTTTTTCAATGTCACCACAGGGAATAAAGTATTGGCCAATGCCTAGTTTTTTGTTGGGATAATCAAGGTAACCTAATGCAACAGGGATTTTTGCTTCCAGAGCAATGTAATAAAATCCACTTCTCCAATATTCAGTTTTAGAACGAGTACCCTCAGGAGCAAGAGCAATAGAAAGTTCATCATAATTATTATATAAGTTTGCAATCTTCTTTATAAAGCCAGTGTGGATACTGCGATCTACAGGTATGCCTCCAATTGATTTGAAAAAAATACCCAGTGGCCATTTAAAAAGTGTGTTTTTACCAACCCAGTTAAATTTTAATCCCATGGCAGACATGCCAAGCAGAGCTAAAGGAAAGTCCCAGTTGCTGGTATGAAAAGCAGCAATAATGATGTATTTATTATCTGCTGGAAGGTTTTTTTCAACTGACCAGCCAAATAACTTAAGAATAAAAAGTGAAACTGATTTTAGCATAATTGATTTTTTAACCTGAAAGTATAAAGAATAAACCGGATTGCATTGTGGTCGAGCATGGATAAATTTTTATACCTGTTGTTGTTTTTTTTGCATCAGAGTATTAGAAATTCTGTATTATTTATTTACTATAGTATAGTAAGTGGAATGATACATGCTGGTAAGGGTGATGTTTTTACTATTGTAAAGATTTGGAATAAAGTTCGGGTAAATTTTGGGCACAAGATGCTTATTTATAATTAATAGAGTCCCATGATGTATGATCTAAGTGATGTTTTTTATTTTTTTGTTTTAGTGGCTGGTTTTTTCTACTGGTCTAAAGCCATGGCAGTTAAAGAAATAGCGCATAATGCAGCTAAACAAAGCTGTAAAAATGCGAATGTCTTATTTCTGGATGACTCAGTTGCTGCACATAAAGCCCGTTTACGCCGAAATGATTATGGACGAGTAATGATTTATCGAGAATATAATTTTGAATTTACCACAGATGGCAGCCAGCGTTACCATGGCGAGATTCACATGCTGGGTAAACACATAGAGCATGTGGAGTTAGATGCTTACCGAATATTATAAATTTCTTTTTAAAACATCATTATCAAATTGAATGCCCTTCCAGCCGTGTATCATAAATGTCCGTATATTTGCATGGTCACTTGCCTCTGGGTGCATTAATACATCCTTTCTATAAAAGTCTCCAAAACATGATAGCGTTTCTTCTTTGCTGAGTTTGTTGATAAGCCCAAATGCAAAAATCTTGCATGATCCTTCATTGCTGCCCGCTTCATTTGTAATAATGTCTTTATTGATACCATTAAAAAATTTAGAGGGTGTGTAGTCATAGTTATCATTAATAAGCTGTATTGTCTGGTCAAAACTTACTTTCTGAGGATGATCTTTAATGAACTTAATAAACTGGCTAATGGTCATAGACGTTACTCTAAAATGGCAGTGTTAATTGATAGATTTTATTATAACCTAAGTGATACTATCTTTAGCTAAATCAAGTATGAATTAATGAAGGCGTAAATATGAATAGTCTGTATATCGCATTACACATTTTATCTGTTATTGTCTGGGTAGGAGGTATGTTCTTTGCGCATGTCTGTTTGCGTCCCGTGGCGGTTACTGAGCTTGAGCCGCCTTACAGGTTAAGACTTTGGGTGGGTGTGTTTGGGCGTTTCTTCCCTGTTGTATGGGTTGCCGTTTTGCTCTTACTCTTAACGGGCTATTTAATGATTTTTTCAATCTGGCAGGGATTTGCAGCGACACCATTGTATGTACATATTATGAATGGTATAGGCGTTTTAATGATTCTAATTTTTATGCGTGTTTATTTTTCACCCTACCCAAAACTTAAAAAAGCGGTTGCAGAAGAACAATGGCCTGTGGGTGCTGATGCACTGGCGCAGATTCGTCAGCTGGTAGGTATAAATATAATTTTAGGAGCAATCGTAACGGTGGTTGCTTCAGCCGGACGTTACTGGGGATAAATCATGTCTGATATTTCATTGCTTAATAATCAGTTTGGAATAGATAATCATATCGTTTTCGAAGAAGGTGCAGGGGGGCAGGCAGTTATCTCAGTTGTTAATTCTCATGCAACTGCGGCTATTATGATGCAGGGCGCACACCTTATAAGCTGGCACCCCAAAAACGAAAAGCCTGTTATCTGGATTTCAGAAGATGCCAAATTTGCAGCAGGGAAATCAATTCGCGGTGGCATTCCTGTTTGCTGGCCCTGGTTTGGCCCGCATGATAGTGAATCTTCTTTTCCAGCACATGGTTTTGCCAGAACAGTTCCCTGGGAAGTTATTGAAACCAAACAACTGGAAAATGGCAATACACAAATTACATTTCAAATTATTCAATCTGATGCAACACAAAAATTGTGGCCGCACCCGTGTCAGTTAAAAATGATTTTTAATATTGGCAATAGTCTGGAAATTAAATTAATTACTCATAATACAGGCAATGATTCGATTGTTATTGGTGAAGCATTACATACTTATTTTGCTGTCAGTGATGCGAGTAAAATATCTATTCAGGGGTTAGAGGGATGCACCTATTTAGATAAGGTTGATGGTTTTAAACGTAAACAGCAATCAGGTTCAATAAAAATAAATAAAGAAGTTGATCGTGTTTATCTGGATACGGAATCTGATTGCATTATTAATGATCTCGGCTTAAATCGTAATATTTGTATTAGTAAAACAGGAAGTCATTCAACCGTTGTATGGAACCCCTGGCAGGAAACAGCAAATAAAATGGGTGATCTGGGTGAAGACGGTTATTTAGATATGGTTTGTGTTGAAAGTGCAAATGCGGCTGAAAATGTTATTACAATCGAGCCGGGTGATGAGCATTGTTTATCTGTTAGTTACAGGCTTGAAGCGATTGTTTAAAAAGTAATAATTAAACTAAGATAGGTTTCATTTAAATCATCGACACTACTCTTAGCTGTAACAGCGCCCGAGCTATCAACTATATCTGTTTCAATCTGTGCGGGGCGTATTCGATAACCAAGTTCAAGCATAATATTAGCGGGTAAGAATACAATTGCGCCTGCCTGAACGCCATAGATTGTACCCAGTGATGCATCGCTTATTCCTGAACCACTATAAATCATGCCCGCGCCGCCCGCGGCAACACCTGTAAAAAAGGTAAAAGTTGAATCTATGGGAATAAGATAATCTGCTGAAGCGGTTAGTGATATAAAGTCGAAATCTGTATACCCAATATAGCTGAGCGTGGCATTGAAACGGTATTTGTTCTGATAAAATAAATCGGTATAAATGCCCAGTCCAGAACCACTGCTTTTGGTTGTTGTTGTGCCGCCAGTTGTCTGTGTGATTTTCTCAGTAAGATCCTGATTGATGGCTGCAATACCATAGTATTGAACATTCTCAGCCAGTAAATTACTGGATGAAAAAACAATAATGGTAGTTAGTAGCAAGCGTTTGAACATTTTTTTATCCATTAATATATTTATATTAAAGATTAGTTCAATCTGAAGGAAATGTCATTAAAGCTATTTGAAAGTTATTTAGTTCAAACTAAGGTTTTTTGTAGGAGCGGCTTTAGCCGCGATTTGTTAGTTTATTAAATAAATCGCGGCTAAAGCCGCTCCTATATCTATAGTTTGTAAATTAACCGTTCTGTAGTATCTCAACCAGCAACTGACCATCCGCAGGGTTCAATGAATGATTAGCAGGTGTTAAGTAAACTTTAGCTTTGCCTCGCAACTGTGGAACATAATTCAAATCCTGACTGAAAGCCGGTACTAATTCATCTCCAGTCTGGCGAATAATTGAGTAGTAGTTAATATCAGGGTGAGGTTGTTGATTCAGCCAGCCTATAAGGCTACCGGGAGTGGCAGGTGTTAAATCTATCAAAGCCCCCTGTGAATGTTTAAGGTACTGGTAATCATCGCCCCCCAATACATTTTTTAGAAAACTAATACCAGGGCCTGGGCAGAAGAAAGGCTTGTCATGAATGATATCAAGCCCCTGAATAGCGCGGCCAGTACCCAGATTGGGTGAAGCAATGGTAATCAGTGTTTTGATTTTGGGTGAGTCAGGGTTGACAAGAACCAAACGAGAAACTACGCCCCCCGCAGAGTGGCCAGCAATAATTATTGCATCTTCTGGATGGCGCTGTTTAATAAAATGAAGCTCTGAATATAAATGAGCAGCCTGTATCTGTAAGGGCGCTTCTGCGGGCAAATGAACGCGGTAAACTTTGTTGCCTGCACTGGCTCTTGCTGCTCCCATATGGATAATGCCGCCCTCAGGTGTGGCGGTAACTATACCGGCATCATTCCAGCCATTAGCTTTTAATATGGGTAATATCCCACTTTGTAGCCAGGTATCCGCATTGGCTGCCCAGCCATGCACCAGCACCAGAACATCAGCGCGTGCCGGGGTGAATAACAGCATCAATAAAGTAAATAATAAAGAGAGAACAGGAATTTTTTTCATGGT
>CAZFUY010000014.1:0-12904 GCA_964522445.1 uncultured Thiotrichaceae bacterium
AGCAGCATATCTTCAACTCACACAGTTCGCCGCCAGCCACCGTGGAATTTTGAGCTTGATACAGCCACCCGGCTACTTACCGAACAGTTTGGCACTAAAGACCTGAGTGGTTTTGGATGTGACGGTCTTATTCAGCCCATTATGGCCGCCGGCTGTTTAATGCAATATGTAAAAGATACCCAGCGAACCAGTCTGCCACATATTCAGGGTTTACGTGTTGAACGTTCTGAAGATGCGGTTCTTTTAGATGCCGCCAGCCGAAAAAATCTGGAACTTGAATATAATCTATCTGGAGGCACTACAAATACTCTGTGCTCTGTTATCGATAAAACAACAACATCTATGGGCAGCCGTTGTTTGCGCCGCTGGATTAATCGCCCACTTAGAGATCAACAGACTTTAAGCTTAAGACACAATGCCATTGCTTCATTACTTGAGAATCGTGAATATATTTCAATTCAGGATTGCTTACATAACATTGGTGATATCGAACGCATACTCACCCGGGTTGCTATAAAATCTGCACGGCCTCGCGACCTTTATACTTTAGGGCAATCATTAAATGTATTGCCCGAAACACAAACATATCTAAAACAAAATTCATCTGAATTTATTTCCCATCTTTCTGCAACCATTTCAGAACATCCTGAAGCTGTTGCCTTATTACAAAAAGCCGTGATTGAAAATCCACCAGTGCTTATTCGCGATGGCGGCGTTATTGCCGAAGGTTATAATACAGAACTCGACGAGCTTAGAAGCTTAAGCAAAAATGCCGATCAATTTTTAATTGATCTTGAAGCACGCGAAAAAGAACGTACAGGTATTAGCACTTTAAAAGTCAGTTATAACCGGGTGCATGGTTTTTATATTGAAATATCCAAAGCACAATCTGATAAAGCACCCGCCGATTATGTTCGTCGCCAAACTTTAAAAGGTGCGGAACGTTTTATTACACCTGAATTAAAATCATTTGAAGATAAAGTATTAAGCGCAAAAGAAAGAGCATTAGCAAAAGAAAAATTTTTGTATGATGAATTACTTGATCTACTTATTTTACAGTTAATTCCATTACAGGAGTGTGCAACAGGACTTTCTGAACTGGATACTATTTGCTGCCTGGCAGAACGTGCTGACACGCTAAATTATAACAAACCTGAATTTCAGACAAAGCCAGGGGTTTTTATAGAAGAAGGCCGACACCCTGTTGTCGAACAGGTAACAGATAATCCCTTTGTACCCAACAACAGTAAATTAAACGATCAACAACGCATGTTAATTATTACCGGCCCAAACATGGGTGGTAAATCTACTTATATGCGCCAGACAGCATTAATTGTTTTACTGGCACATATTGGTAGTTACGTGCCCGCAAAAAGTGCCGTTATAGGATCTATTGATCGCATCTTTACACGTATAGGCTCATCAGATGATTTAGCCTCTGGACGTTCAACATTTATGGTTGAAATGACAGAAGCTGCAAATATATTAAATAATGCCACTGAAAAAAGTCTTGTACTTATGGATGAAATTGGTCGAGGCACCAGCACATTTGATGGTCTCTCACTCGCCTGGGCATGCGCTGAACATTTAGCAAAAGAAACACGATCATTTACTTTATTCGCCACTCACTATTTTGAACTTACCTCACTTGTTGATGAAATAAAAACAGTTGCTAATATTCATTTAGATGCCATAGAACATGGTGACAATATTGTATTTATGCACGCGGTTAAAAGTGGCCCGGCAAATCAGAGCTATGGTTTGCAGGTTGCTAAACTTGCAGGTGTACCCAGCAAAGTTATCAAAAGCGCTAAAAAGAAATTACATAAACTTGAAAAACAATCTGCTGGTACACATGAACAGTTTATTGAAGAAAGCACAGGTCAACTAGAGCTATTCAATAACAATCCACATCCTATAGTTGAGTACCTGCTTGATTTAGATGTTGATGAATTAAATGCAAAGCAGGCTCTTGATCTGGTTTATGAACTTATTAACAGGGCTCAAAAGCACTAAACTTGGCTATTAGGTTTGTCAGTGCTATTGTTTATTTATGAATATTAAAACCATCGGCATTATTGCTAAAAACAAGGATGCAGCTGTCATCGAGACAGTGAATACCCTGTATGATTTTTTAATTAAAAAGTCATATAACATTATGCTTGATCAAAGTGCCGAAGACCTGTTTATTCATTCTGAGGCTATTACTACCGATAGAGCCACACTCGGCGAAAAATGTGATTTAGTCATTATTGTTGCCGGTGATGGCACATTCTTAAGCGCTGCACGTTCATTGTCAGATTATGACATTCCAATCCTCGGTATCAATCTAGGTCGATTAGGTTTTCTGGTTGATATATCTCCCAATGAAATGCTGGAACACCTTGAGCAAATTCTCAATGGCAAGTTTGTTGAAGAACAACGTATTTTATTAAAAGCACAGGTTATTCGTAATGGCCATCTTATTAATAAAGCAGAGGCTTTAAATGATGTTGTCGTGCATATTCGTGATGTTGCACGTATGATTGAATTTGAAACATTTATAAATGGTCAGTTTGTAAATCATCAAAGATCAGATGGTTTAGTTGTATCCACACCAACAGGCTCAACCGCTTATGCTTTATCTGGTGGTGGCCCTTTATTGCACGCCAATCTGGATGCCATTGTACTTGTACCTATTTGCCCGCACACATTAACTAACAGACCTTTAGTTGTGAATGCAGATAGTAATGTTGAAATTATTATTGGCGATGGCAGGCAATCAACAGCCCAGGTAACTTTTGATGGGCAAACTGCATTTGATGTTAAACCTGGTGATAAAATTTGCATTCAAAGAAAAGAAAAAACAGTACGTCTTATACACCCAGAGAATTATGATTATTATGAAATTTTAAGAGCCAAGCTTCGCTGGAATGTTTAACCCCGCCCCCTTTCTTTCACCTTTGATAAAATAAAAATGCTAAACCATATTCGTATACGTAATTTCGCCATTATTGATCATCTTGATCTTGAATTTAAAAATGGACTCACTGCATTAACGGGTGAAACAGGCGCGGGAAAATCTATTTTACTGGGCGCACTTGGTCTGCTACTAGGTGACCGTGCAGATAGTGATAGTGTACGCGATGGTTCAAGTAAATCTGAAATAAGTGCCGAGTTTGATATTTCAAAACTGAATCATGTACAGCACTGGTTAAAAACAAAAGAACTGGATTCAGAACTGGATTGTTTAATTCGACGACGACTGTCAAGCGATGGTCGCTCCAGAGCATTTATTAACGGTTCACCCGTTCCTTTGCAGGACATGCGTGAGCTAGGCGAAATGCTGGTTGATATTCACGGCCAACATGAGCACCAGTCTTTAATGAAACCACAAATGCAACGCATGCTTGTTGATGACTATGCCAATAATAAAGAAAAATTAGTTACACTAAAAAATATATTTAATGAATGGAATAAAACTGATTCTAAATACCAGAAACTAAAAACGGATACTAAAGATCGTAATGATCGCATTGATCTTTTACGTTATCAGGTACAGGAACTGGATGAACTATCTATAACTGAGGATGAACACACATCCTTAAATGAAGAACATCAAAGATTAGCTAATGCAGATCATTTAATGGAAATCAGTCAGACTGCTTTGCAGGCATTATATGAAACCGATGAATCTAATATTTATTCCCAGCTATCTCATCAGGCCTCTCAGATTGAATCAGTAAGTGAAACAGACAACAACTTACTACCGGCATGCACCATGCTCAACGAAGCAATGGTCCAAATAGAAGAAACAACCAGCCACCTACGAGATTATTTATCGCAGCTTGATAATAACCCGGAAAGATTTCAACAAGTCGAGACACGACTGGGTTTAATACATGACCTGTCAAGAAAACACCGTGTAGAACCTGGACAGCTTATGGAAATTCATCAGCAACTGACTGAAGAATTAAACAACCTTGATCATGCCGATGAAAACCTGATCTCTCTTGAAAAACAAAGCAATGACTTAAAAGATAAATATTTAAAACTGGCAAAACAATTATCAATAGCACGCCAGAAAACAGCAAAAGATTTAAATAAAAAAATAACCGATGCCATGCAAACATTGGGCATGCAGGGTGGACGATTTGAAATTAATGTTACTGAAAATACATCAAAAACATTTAACGCTCACGGGTTTGATGATATTGAATTTACTGTCAGCGCAAACCCTGGGCAGTCCTGTAAATTATTAGCAAAAGTTGCATCAGGTGGTGAACTGGCACGAATTAGTTTAGCCATTCAAATGATTACTGCTCAACAGGGGCGCATCCCAACTTTAATTTTTGATGAAGTAGACAGCGGTGTTGGTGGCGGTATCGCAGAAATTGTTGGCAGACATCTACGCACTCTAGGTACTAGCCGACAGGTTTTTTGTGTAACTCACCTGCCCCAGGTTGCTTCTCAGGCACATCATCATATGCAGGTTCAGAAACAGGCTGATAAAAATAATACCGTTACTCAAATTCATTCTTTATCAGAAAAACAACGTATTGAAGAAATATCTCGCATGTTAGGCGGCATAGAAATAACAAAACAAACAAGAGCCCATGCTAAAGAAATGTTAAACAAATCACAGCAGCATTAAACAAATAATCCACGCCAAGCATTAAACTCAGAGCATAAAAAAAGCCATACTTTAAAAAGTATGGCTTTTTTATTTCAACTTAGTAAACCTTAACGAGCTGGAACATAAGGCCCATATCCATACCCTGGTGCAACGGGGTATGCCTGCTGCTGTGGAGGATAGTAATAAGTTGGGCCATAAGCAGGAGCACCCATCTGCTGAGGTGGATTCCATTGAGGCTGTTGAGCTGCCCAGTTAGGTCTTTGCTGAGATGCCCATTTTCTCATTTGAGCCTGTCTCTGTTGCATCCATGCAGGTGGTCTTGACTGACTCATTGCATTACTTCTTTGTTGCGTCATTTGTTTTTCCATTTGGGCACGTTGTTCTTTTACCCAGTCAGGCGTGTTTTGATTTGCTCTTTCCTGCATTTTTGCACGCTGCTCTTTCACCCATGCTGGTGGTTCCATCATATTGGCATCAGCTGTTTGTGCATCTGATTCAACAACTGTAGATTCAGATGGCTCAGATAAAGAAACAGGTGCAACAACTGGAGAAATAGATGCTTCAACGGGTGCGCTCGTTTGAATATTTTCTGCATGCCCCTGATTATGCTCTGCCTGATGTTTATAAATATAAATAAACACTAGACCAAAAGAAACAAATGCAAGCAATATATATAATGCTAAAGGAAAATGTCTATCAGACTCTCCCTGATTATTATCAGATGCCTCTATTGACATTTCAGCTGTATCATTAGACGCTTCTTTCTCTACTTTTTTTGCGGCTTTCTTTTTTGCTGCTTTTTTAGCCGGTTTTTTTGCAGACTCTTCTGTGTTTTCTGGCTGCTCTGCATTTACAGCTTCGTCATTTTCATTAACCATGATTTTTAAACTCCCAATTTACTATTCATTTAAGCAACTCGTCTTTTTCACTATCCGATTTAACTTTTAAATCTTCCTGTGATCCAACTACACTGCCAGTTTCATTTGATTTCAAATCTTCATCGCCCGAGGGTTTTGCAAACTGATCATTCAGTGATTGAATATATTGATCAGCCTGACTAACTATATTTTTTAAGGACCTTTTTGAGAAGTATCCCCAACCAACAGGTTGTGGTCTAAATATGCTATGAATTAGAAATGTATTTTTTCTAAAAGCATTTGCCAAACTATCTTTAATGCTATCTGTTGAATTATATTTTACTAGTTTTCTAAGCTGGCTAGATGCAGACCATTTTCTTGAGAAAAAATGCCCAACAGAAAAAATCGTAATCAGTGCTGCAGCACCCGCCAGTTGACTCCATGTCTCTGCCATCACCCATTCATATGATGATTGCAAAATTCCTGAAACGCCTGAATCTGAATACAGCAGCGTAAAGATAAAAACACCAAGACCAGAAAACATAAGCAAATCACGCATTAATGTACCCATGCGCCAGTCCTTAAGCATCGATCTTAGTTTCGGCAACCGTTCATGTTCTATTTCTCGTGCTGTTTTATCCAGAGAGCCAATTATGCGATACAGGCGATCAACATTGAGCTGATTAATTCGATTATTAATTGCGGAAAGATCTTCATCTCGTTTTCTTTCAAAACGTGCTCTTAATGCATCATCTTCAATAGGAACAGCTACGTCAGGATTATAAATTGTGTAAAATTTACCTGCTGTAAGGCCTTCACCTGCCAGCGCTCTTTGCCATGAAGCCACCACATCTTCCGGGTTGTCTTCACGTGCAGAAGCATCTATCTGATTTAATATATAAACAAATTTTTCAGAATTTTTTGCAAAAACTTTATCCGCCACCAGATGCTTTAATGTATCACGCATAGCCCCTGGTTCTGGATGACGCGCATCAAAAAACACCAGCACAAGATCAGATAATTCAACAATATAATCTGTGATTTTTAAAATCGCGGTTCGCTGTGCGTCTGCATCGAAACCAGGGGAGTCGATAAAAATATTACCTTTCAGATTTTTGCTTGGGCAAGTTCTCATTTGCAAATAAGCGTTAACTCGATCACCTTCACCCGGAACGACGCGATCAATTTCATCAGCCATTCGATAAAAAGGAAAGCGAGGATCTGCATCTAATGAAATACCAGGCAGCACACGATCCTGATCATCAGAGGTGTAGCAAATTACGGTAAACTTATCATCAACCGCCTGTGTACCTGTTTCCTGCAAACTATAACCAAGGTAATGGTTAATAAATGTAGATTTTCCTGCAGAGAATGTACCCAGCACAGAAATTAATGGCCACCAGGGAATCTGTGTTGCAAAAGACTGGTCACGTTTAAGCAAACCCATTCTATATGCAATTTTATCAAGCTTACGAAAACCATTAATAGCATCAATTAGCAACGGGCTTTCACTTTGCAAGTGCGCCTCAAGCTTCTTTAACTGTTGTTTAATTTGTTTATCTGGGCCAAACATTATTTACACCACTTAAATATATTAGGTTTAGCCTTACCAGGGCATGAAATCATTCATAAACTGCATGGGTCTTGAAACACTGTCATTCATAATCGACATATCATGCCCCATACGACCAAGCGATATGTTCATGTTTCTCATATGCATATTCATTTCATGTATTGATTTTGACTGACTTTCAATTGTGCGCGTCATTACAGCCACATTTTTAGACATACTAGCTACATTAGTATCCATGCTTTGCATGCTTTTTCGCATAATAACCATTTCAGTTGAAACCAGATGAATATCCTGAGTCAAACTATAAATCAGGAAGAAACCATAAGCAGCGAGTAGTATGAATGCGAATAATGACGGATATATTATTAACTCCCAGCGTCTTGAGCTGGCAGAAAACACTTTTGTCATTTCATTCATGCTTTTGCTTATAACATGCTCAACACTTTCAGTTATGGTGTCGTCATAATAACCAAACATAGAAAGCTTTTTGTCACAAATGCTGGGATCATTTGGACATGTATCAGGGTCAGCAGTACAGCCTGAAATACCTGGCTCGCACTCAATAGACTCTATAATAACGTCTCTTACATTTTTTTTATGTTTTTTAGGCTCAGGCGTTTTAGAGTCTTCTTTTTTTGAGTCAGTTATTTCCAATTTTTCAGAACCTTCTATTTTGTTTTCCCAGTTTTTATTTGTCTCTTTAGACATAATAAACCTTCGTTAATTATTACTATTAAATAGTTATAAATAAAACTATTTAATATTTTTTATCCTGTCATTTTTTGTCTTAGTTTATTAGCACTTTCTGCATCCAGCCCTTGAATAACGCGCAGCAAATAATTAACCTGTGCAGGCTGCTGATTTGCCTCAATTAAACGAATGGCAGCTTCATAATAAGCTTCACCTGCCTGCTTCCATTTTCCCTGTGCATAATAAATATTACCCAGCTCACCATAAACATCAGGGTCTTGTGATGCTAATTCAGATAATTCTTGATAGGCTTTTTCTGCCTCAGCCATGCTGCCATTCCAGTACGCCTGACGAGCTCTGTTCAGAATAGCCAGATTATCTGTTGGCAATAATTCTTTCTCTTCAGTTATCGTTATTTCTTCCTGTGGCTCTTCTTTATTTAAATCATCATCAGCAGAATCAATCATTTCAGTAACGGTTTCTGTAACCGTTTCTTTTATTTTTTCAACAACAGTCATCATATCTTTTGCTTTATCTCGTGGCTGTTCAGTTTTTTCTACTGGGGTCATATCAACCACAGGTTCTGCATAAACCATTTCAGTAGACTGACTTTCTACTTCTACATAAGAGCCTGTAGTTTCCTGATGATTATTTCGCTGAGCAAAAAGAGGCTTGCCGGTTGATGCATGCTTTGGGATTTCTATTTCAAATTTTTCTTCCAGAGCTGTCAGCGCCCGATCAACAGGGCGATTAATATGTTCGGGAAACAAATCGGCTCTAAAATAAATAATGGCCGTAACTAACCCTAAAATCACAAAAAAACTAAGGTGACTTAATATATGTCCAATAAATTTCATTTTATATTCCTGTAATCATTTTTTTGCCAGGTTGGGATACAACGCAAAGGCAAATTGTTCAAATTCCTGAGCACTTTTACTTCGGCGTGACAATTCAAATATTGACATGCCTTCACTTAAAGTGCGTCTAAATGAGGTGCGCTGACAGATTCTTTCTGATAAAACTCTTAATGCACCTAGCATATTCAAAGCCTCTTCAGCTTCATCTGATTCACGAACCGCTATGTGTGTATCAGCCCGATTAACAAATGCTATCAACTCCGGGCGTTTATCTTTTGTTGTTGCTTCATCTACTATTTTTAAGAAACGTTGTGTTGCCCAAACATCAGGTTGACTTGGTGGCACGGGTATAATGACTCGATCAGACACACTAATAGCATCTTTCATTGCATCCATATTTGCCGCTCCCACATCAACCAGTACCTGCCCTGGGTGATAACATAGCTTTTCCTTTAACTGCTCATCCACGGTATAAACCTGTAACGGTGGTGTCGCCCCTTCTTCTATTCGTACCTGTGCCACATCACTTAATGTTTTTTGAGGATCCAGATCATAAGCAACAACCGGCTGCCCTTTCATTTGCAACCACAAACCCAGATTAAATGTTACAGTGCTTTTACCTGAGCCACCTTTTAGATTAGCAATGACAGTTATCACTATGATTCTCTCTTATCTATAACGAGGTTGTTGTCGCACGGGCTGGTTGTCAATTTTTGTAAAATCTTTCGGTATTTCAAAGAGGCTTTCAGATTGCTTACCTTCCTTAATATTTCTTAATTCACGAACATAACCACCAGCAACTTCTTCACGTATTGCAATTTTTAATTTTGGGTCATACCATTGATATGACTGCATTGTTGACCCATCTGGACGGCTTAAAGTTCGTTGCCATTTTTCAGTATCTCGTCCATTTACGTTTTCTTTTTTAAGCATTTTCAGTTCAGCTATCGAACCATCTGGAAAGAACTCACGCAGTGCAAGTTTTCGTTTAGTATCAATCCAGTGCAGAGTGCGTAATTTTCGCCCCTGATTATTAGAAATAATTTTCCATTTTTCTGTGTTTATTCCATTTACATTTTCATTACCCATAAATTCACATTGGGCATTCTTTATTTGTTCACAAGGACTTTTGTCCATTGATTTTTTATTTTTATCTACAGGAACAATTGTTTCCTGATACGCTTTTAATTGCGGATTTAATAAAATTGCTCGACCATCATCAGGGTAAACAATTTCAACCATATCCTGACCATTTATATTAATTTCTGTTCTAACTGCATTTTTACTAACAAACATTTTTGTCTGTTTTTCTTTCTGATTAGGTGCGTTCATAACCGCATCCGCAGAAAATTCTACTGTCATTAATACGGCTTTAGCCTGAACACTTATCAAAAAGCTCAGAGCTAAAACAACGATACGAAATACAACAGACATTTGTTTTTATCTACCCATTTAAATTAAGAAAAAATTAAAAGCATCACGTCCCTGTGACATACTTTACAGACAACTATTACTTAGCTGGCGCTGGTGGTGGTGCAACAGGTGCATAACCAGGATAGCCGTAAGCAGGTGCGCCATAACCAGGATAACCACCCCGAGGACCATAACCTGGGCCAGGTCCATAGCCGTTATAGCCATTGTAGCCGTTATAACCATTCCAGTTGTTTTGGTTATTCCAACGATTAGAACCGTCGCCATAACCACGACCACGGCCACTGCCGTTACCGCTCATATTGAAACCAAAGTTACCATCACCAAGCATGTCACCCATGCCATCACCCCAGCCATTGTTACCCCAATTGTTGCTGTTATTATTACCCCAGCCATTGTTGTTATTACCCCAACCATTGTTATTAAAGGGTCCCCACCATGCATTGGCAGTTAAAGGTGCGGCTAAAGCTGCAGCAACAGCAAGACCACATGCTACTTTAGTAAAATTTCTCATATCATTCTCCCCTCCATATGAAGGATTGTGGTTTAGATATGGACAACCCATATCATTAATTTTTACTCTCTAGTTATGATGACCGGTTCATATCCTAGAGAGTATCGAACATGACCCGTTATAAATTTTTTGGCTAAATTACCATCGTCCAAAACGCCCCATTCCAGGGTATGGATACATGCCTCGATAATGTCGGTTATATAAATGAGGACCATATAATCCGCCGGGATATACGCCAGGATAGCCATAGCCACCCGGATATAAATTATCAGCATATAACCCACCGGGATACAACATAGGTGTTACAACTGATGATGTAAAATGCAAACTGGTTAGGCCAACATTGCTCATGCCATAACCACCATTAGATAAAAATCTATCACTACCTGCGTTATATGCTGGGTAAGCGTTCCATTGCTGGTAAGTCACTTTCTGGGATTTTTTCTTATTCCGGTCAGGTTTTTCATTTGGAATATTTCCCCAGGGGCGCTCATTATTTGTGTATGAACCAATATTGTTCCAGCGGCTAACAGGCTTCCATGGATTAACAGAAACACGTTTAGGTCTGGATCTATTTATAGATTCGCTACCTTTTTCAGTTTCATTGCTGGGCGCATAACGGATATTGAAGGTGTTATCTGAAAAGGAATTGCCTGTCCGCCATGGCAATTCACTGTTAAGTGATTTATTTTCAAACCCTGAAAAATTTGTACCGGATGATGGTGGCGCAAAACTGGTCCAGCTTTCTGCTGCATTTACATTCATACATGCAATCAATGTGGCGCATACCATTGCATACCGGGGGAACATTAACGTCATGTTATAACCTCTACTCATAATTTTTGCTCAACTTAATTTAAGGGCGATTCCAGACAGGACGCTGTGCTGCCCATGGATTAAACCGCCTGGGGTCATAACCATAACCTGGTGAAACTGGGGGATATGACCTTCCAGCCCCATATATATTTGGTGCACCAAAGTAACCGGGATGAACAGGAGTCTGTGGCTGAGTCACCTGCTCAGTTCTTACCTCATCATCTTTTGGTCGCCATTTGGATATCTCTGCCTGTTCTCTTTCTCGTTGCTCACGAAGCTCAGCTGCTCGTTTTTCCTGTTCAGCACGCTGCTGTTTTACCCATTCAGGTGGATTGCGAGGCTCCCAGTTTGAACCCTGTCGTGGATAAGCTCTGGTATATTGCTGAGCCGGTGCAGCTCTGTGTTTCTGCATCTCAGCCTGACGATTAGAAAACCATTCTGATTTTGAAGGCCGTTGCCATTGTCGAGCCTGTCCCCATCCAGATTGTCGAGGCGGCATTTCTGTTCTTCGCTTTTTTATTTCAACGCGTTGTTGACTAACCCATGCAGGAGGTTTTGCCTGTTGCCAGTTTTGTGCCTGAGTCCAGTCTGGTTTTTGTGGTATTTCAACTCTATGCTTTTCTGCCTCAGCACGTTGCTTACTAACCCACTCTGGTGGCTCTGGCTGTTTCCATTTCTGTTGCTGATTAGCCCACGCGGGTTGAGCGGACATTGCGGGCATTTGTTTTTGCATATCTTCCTGTTGATTCTGAGCCGCTTCCTGCTTTTTTCTCATATCAGCCTGACGCTGTTTTACCCAACCAGGTAATTCGGGTAATTTCCAGTTAGGTTGCTGATTACCAGCTCTCTGGTTTGCCCAGGCCGGTTGTTGAGTTCCATTCATCATTGAATGCCGACACTGACCCTTTCCAGGGTGATTGCATTGATGCGCCTGAGGCGAGGCTGCTGACTGGTTTGCAGCAACAGATTGATCTGGCATATTTTTATTAAAAGAATGATAAGGCCCGGGTGGAGGAGCCATCTCATCTTTTGCCATTGCAAATGGGCTTGCAGACACCGTTGCAACAAAACCTGAAGCAAACAGTAATCTGCGCAATAAAATATTTAATGTCATTTTGCAGCCTTTATAATACGTTTATTCATTATCAAAGTCGGTCTTCAAGCGAATGCCCCGACGTTTTTGTGCCGCTGGTTTAGCTGCTGCTTTCTTCCTGGGCGCAGCTTTTCTTTTAGCCTTTTTCTTAGGCGCAGCTTTTTTCTTTGCTGCAGGTTTTTCTGCCTGCGCCTCTACAGAAGATGATGCCTGTGAATTAGTTTCAGTATCACCAACATCTATATTAGTACTTACTGAAGAACCCGTCTTGTCAGCTTCTTGCGCAAGATCAATATTACTTTCATTAACGCTTTTAGTAGACGTTTCAGACTCAGCTTTAGTTCCTGTTGACTCGCCATTATTTCCTGCACCAGAGTTACCTGCCCCTGATCCACCTGAGCCAGAATCATCTGGGCCAGAACCTGTTGGTGGAGATGCAGGAGGCGGAGGTGGTGGTG
>CAZFUY010000014.1:13004-38834 GCA_964522445.1 uncultured Thiotrichaceae bacterium
AGGTGGTGGTGGCGGTGGATTAATGAAACTCATAAGTTGATCAAAACCCATGCGTGCCATCATTACCATCATGCGGCCAATATAAAATAACCAGGTTGCACCATTAATAACCGCTGAATACATACGCATCCATAAGGGCAACTTAAACTGAGGCTCTTCGGGTACAACTTCGTCATAATCAATAACAAGGCCGTCAGCATTTGTTACCGTATAAAAATGCTTTTTAATGCTGATACATCCCAGCGGTATAACAACCAGTGTCAATACAGTCGCCACGCCTGCGCCGTATAACAGACTAACAGCCATACCTTTGAAAATAAGATCATCGAGGATCATATAAGCACCGGCCATGAGTGTTAGTGCTGTGATCAGTATGGGACGCATGCGTGCCTTGCCTGCTTCAATCACAGCATCTTCTATTGGTTTGCCATCTTCGACTTCATGTTTGACGAACTCGACCAGCAGTATCGAGTTCCTCACCACTATCCCGGCAAGCGCGATAAAACCGATCATGGAGGTTGCGGTAAATTCTGCATTTGCAAACCAGTGCCCCGGTACAATACCAATCAGCGTTAAGGGAATGGGAGCCATGATTAGGCCGCCTAAAGTGAAGTTTTTAAACTCCCAGACAATGAGTGCATAAATAAGCAACATGGCCGCCATAAATGCGCCGCCCATATCTCGGAAAGTTTCATAGGTTACAGTCCACTCTCCACCCCATTCAAAGCCACTTTGAAAATCATCATCTGGTGGCCCTAACAAGCCCATGGGCATACCGCTCATTACGATGCCATCAGGTGTTTCGTAAGTTTTAAGTAAATCTTCTACATCAAACATACCGTAAATAGGTGCGCCTAAACGCCCCGTCATTTCGCCGGTTACATATTCAACAGGGCGTAAATCCTTATGATAAACAATGGGATCTTCCTGCACTTTTACAAATCGACCCAGCTCAGTTAACGGAACACTTTCACCTTCAACACTTATGATGGGCATATTACCCAGACGATTAATTTGTGAACGCGCACCTATTGGAGCCTGAATAACAATGTAGGTTGGTTCAAGTGCCATACCTTTTTTAACATCACCCAGTTGATAACCGCCCATAACCATAGCCAGATTTTTATTTATGCTATCAACCGATATACCTCGACGCGCGGCTTTTTTAGTATCCACCTCAAAACGCCAGTAGTCATAAGGCGATGCCATATAAGAGTCGACATCAACGATACCTTCTGCCTCTTCAAATATACTCACCATGTCACGAGCAACCTGACGACGAGTATCCGCATCAGG
This sequence comes from uncultured Thiotrichaceae bacterium, assembly GCA_964522445.1. Lineage (GTDB taxonomy): Bacteria > Pseudomonadota > Gammaproteobacteria > SZUA-229 > SZUA-229 > CAZFUY01. The sequence continues at coordinate 14,301 of CAZFUY010000014.1, forward strand.
GCCATAAATTTCTGTAACAACTGTCTGTAACACAGGTGGGCCTGGTGGCATTTCTACAACCGCAACCTTGCCACCAGCATCGTGTGCTATTTGAGTAATTAATTTACGAGCAGCAACGGCAATTTCATGACTCTGTCTTTCACGATCATTTTTATCCAGCAACATAACCTGTATATCTGCCTGCCAGGGTTGCTGGCGCAGATAATAATGACGAACCATGCCATTAAAGTTAAAGGGTGATGCGGTTCCAACATAGGTTTGTATTGCAGTTACTTCTGGAATCTCGCGTAATTTGGCTGCAATTTTGCTGGTTACATTTGCCGTAATGGGCAAGGCTGTACCTTCGGGCATATTGATAACAACATTAAATTCTGGTTTGTTATCAAATGGCAACATTTTTACTGTGACAGCCTGTGTAGCAAACATATAACAGGATAAAAATGTGGCCGCAATTAGAGAGAATAAAAAGATATAACCTATTAATTTATTCTGACAAAGTGGACGCATTATCGGTGAATAGAAAGCACCAATAGCCTGAGACATTCTGGCTTCACGTGCCTCTGCTTTTTCCAGAGCTTCCAGCTGAGGCCTTAGGCGCATGGCAAACCATGGTACAAAGATAAATGCGGCTATAAGTGACAGGAACATTGCAATAGAACCCAGCACAGGTATAGGGCGCATATAAGGCCCCATCAGACCACTAACAAATCCCATCGCCATAAGAGCGGATATAATGGCAAGTGTTGCAAGAATGGTTGGGTTGCCTACCTCGCGTACTGCATCTATCGCAATATTGGTTGAAGTTCGACCTGCTTTAAGCCATCGTCGAAAAATATTTTCGACCACCACGGTTGCATCATCAACCAGAATACCAATGGTAAATACCAGCGCAAACAGGCTAACACGGTCAATGGTGTAATCTATAACCCAGGTCGCCCAGACAGTCATTAATATAACCACTGGAATAACAAAGATAACCACGGTTGCTGCTCGTAAACCCAGACCAACCAGACATAAAATACTTACTGCAACGGTTGCTTCAAACAGCGCCAGTAATAACTCATTAACTTTGTCATTTGCTGATTTACCGTAATTACGGGTAACGCTTACTTCAATATTATCAGGAATAAGATGACCTTTAAGCGATTCCAGTTTATCCAGTAATTGATTAGCAACAGATACACCATTTGTACCTATTTTTTTAGCGATGGCAATGGTTACAGCAGGCGCATCAAATGCTTCTGGCGTATCTCCAGAATAAGCAGCCCCCGTTGAAAAAGTCACCATTTTGTCTGTTTCTGCAGGTGCTTCATAAACCCAGGCGACATCACGTACATATACTGGCGCACCATGACGAATAGCCACCACCAGGTTAGATACATCGTGTGCTGTTCGCAGAAACGCACCACTGTAAACATGGAAACTCAGATTTCCACCTTCCACATGACCCGCTGATTGTTCAGAGTTTGCGGTTTGAATGGTATTAGCTATTTCCTGTACGCTGATTCCAAAACCACTTAAACGTTCAGGTGAAACCTCAACCCGAATTTGTTCCGGGCGACCACCAACAACGAATCCTTTACCCGAATTAGGTACTTCTTCCAGACGTTGCAGAACGTCCAGACCCAGCGTTCTTAATATAGAGTCATCCATTCCCTCATCTTTTGACCAGAGCGTAAAGGTAACAACAGGAACATCATCCGCACCAACAGGTTTTACCAAAGGCATTGATACACCCGGCGGAATTTTATCAAGATTAGACTGAATTTTATCGTGAACTTTTACAATCGACTCACCAAGATCTTCACCCACAATGAATCTTGCAGTCACCATACCCTGACCTCGAGAGCTGGCAGAGTATACGTGTCGAATACCAGGGATTTCACTAATCAGACGTTCAAGCGGGTTGGTTGCCAGACTGGCGACCTGCCCTGCTGATGCTCCCGGATATTTAAAAAAGATATCCACCATGGGTACAGAAATCTGTGGATCTTCCTGTCGAGGTGTAAACATCAAACCTAACAGGCCAATAACAAGAAAGGCCCCCATTAACAATGGTGTTACTGGTGAGTTGATAAACTGGCGAGCTATGCGCCCCGCTATACCAAGTTCATTTTCATTCAGCTCTAGATCTTCATTTTTTTCGTTATTTTCTAATTCGTTCGTCATATCAAGCCAGGCCCAATAGTTGTGCTAGATGGTTACCAGTCATTAATGTGGTAAGTTGATTAAATAATCTTAATCGTCAGATGATTCTTTTTTCTTACGTTTGGATGATGGTGACCAGCCAGACCTAATCGTTGTTGGTGGATTAGCAAAAACTTGCTCACCAGGCCTGACACCTGATAAAACCGCAACATGATCTCGATCCACCTGTTCACCTAAACGCACCAGCCGTAACTCAGCTTCATTACTGCGGTTAAGCACATACACTGCAGGTAAACTGCCTCGGCGAACAATGGCAGATGATGGAATAACAGGCATGTCTTTGATAGGCGTATTAACATCAGGAATCATCACTTCGGCATACATACCAGGGCCACCTGGAACACCTGCCGGCAAATCAAATTTCACGGTAACAGTGTGTCGTTGGCTATCTGCTGTTGGGTAAATCTGTGCCACACGAACATCGATATAGGTGTCGCCCACATCCAGTTTTGCAGGTACGACAATATCTTTGCTTAAAGCAGAAACCAGTCTTGCCGGCACTTCAACCTTTAATTGCAAATAGCGCGTATCGGCATACTTAACTAATGCCTGTCCCGGTTGAACCGTATCACCCACTTCAATCATCTTTTGAACAATAACCCCTTCAAACGGGCTGACTGATTTGGCATCTCGTATGCGCGTATCAATTTCTTCAATTTTAGAACGCACACCGTACATACGACTTTGCGCCTGACTGACACGAGTACCCTGAGAATATAAATCCAGATCTCTAACCACCCAGGGATGCAAATCATAGCTTGGATAAATACTGGTTAAGCTTGGCGTACCTGGTGTCGATGCTCCACCACGAGGCATTCCTCCTCCTGGCATTCCACCACCGCCCATGCCAAAGAAACGGTCAAACATATTAGGGAAATACCCCATGCTTGGAGCAGTTTGAGCTTGAGGACTGGGCATTGAATCAAGTAACTTCTGGTTATAATCTTTATAAGACTGAGGCGACCAATACTCCCTTGAATAGGTAACACGCGAGTCACCTAAAGCAGATTGCGTTCCGTATAACTGAGCAAGCGCCTGTCGGCGTTGTGCCATGACATCATCATCATCGATAGCGACAATTACCTGACCTTCATCAAACCAGTCACCTTCTTCACCGGCCAGAAACTCAACACGCCCAGACAACTGAGCCGTTAATGTTACTTCCCGATAAGGCACTACTGTGCCGCCCAGTACAACATGCGCACCTGTTCGGGTATTGGTTACAGATACAATAGAAGGTTTATTACCCCCTCCCCGTGTCTCGGGAGGGTAGAAAACAGTTGATGATCGACTGCTTTGCTGATCATTTCGATAATAATCATTTGCTGCAAAAGCACTATTAACTGATAAGGTAAATATTACGCTGGTAGTCACTACCAAACGAGAGCAAAAAGCAGATCTTAAAAAAAGATCTCGCATCAGGGTATTAGCCATAAGGCCCCTCTTTCTCATTATTTCATTTTAGTTGTTATAACTTAGACCTGTTCTAAACTTTGCCCATCACACCAAAGCTTTTTATAAACGGACCGGCCATACGTGGATCTTTAACCATAGCACCATAATCACCAACTTTGAATTGCAATTTTTTAGTTGTATATGCCATTCCCAGCCCCATCATACCCGGTGGCTTCTTGCTCCATTTTTCCCAGTTAGCGGGTGTCGCACGAAGATCCCAGTTTACAGTTTCGCCATTGTATGCACCGGCTGAAACCGCTTTGCCATTTTCTACATTTATATACCCCGTAGGTTGGTCATCACCTTCAAATCCATATGCGATTACAGAATTAAAATTAATTTGCTCTAAAGCATCTGCCAGCCCAGGCTCTACATTCCACGCATCTTTATATTTATTCATCCATTCTTCGCTAAACATTGTCATCAGATTACTCCTGAAGTTTTTTATTTAATCATTTAGGGCATCATCAAATCAGCTTCATTAAATTCTAATCAGGAAATCCTGATTTATTTTCTGAACCTATATTAATGATACGTTTACATTCTCTATTTTTACTCTATGAGGACATTGACTTTAATCATGTAAAACCATATTTCATATTAGTTTTAGAGTATGTTTTATCATTGCTTTTATAAAGGAACGGAATATTTTCCTACTCCTTCCTGAAAACCAGGCCTTTATATAAACCTGAAATAGACTGCAATCAACATGCCAGTTTGTAAGTAATTGTTTTTCCTGGAAGTCTTGAGTCAACAATTATCAATTATGCAACTATATTATAATTTACTAAACCACCATCTATCTGATTGCATTAGAAAAAAACCCTGAAACAGCTAAATGCAGCGTTGCGCAACGTTGCATTTCTTTCAGGGGTCATGTTAAATAGAGCCATATACTACAGATAGAGTATTTAATGAGCGAACAACTCAAACTTACACCGTTGCTTGAAAATATTATGTACTTCGTTGACGAAGGCATTATGGTTGCAGATAGACTGGGAAATGTTCTCTATCATAACCCTGCAGTTAACAGCCTTCTTGGCATCCCCGAAGGTAAACCCATAAAAAAACTAAATGACATTGGTAAATTTAATCTCCAAAGAGCACTGTTAAAAGCCGCTATCGATGCAGGAGAAGTTGATGCCGCAGGCAAGCCCAGTGGAAACTTCATCAATTTTGAACAGCAATTTAAACACACGAATGGCAATCGACTGATCGAAGTAATCAGTGGCCTTATCACCAGTGATCGCTCAACAGAAAAGAAGCGTCTGTTGTTATTTAGAGATATAACCGATACACGTCATATACAGGCCGTTCTTAACCCTTCTGGAACTAAAATAACAACGCAGGATCCTCGGCTACTGGAAATTATCGAACGCTTACAGCAAATTGCCACAACAAATGCATTTATTTTATTGCAGGGTGAATCAGGTACGGGCAAAACACAGCTGGGGCGCATGATTCACACCCAAAGCAATCGATCCAATGAAGCCTTTATTGAAGTGAACTGTGCGGCTATTCCAGAATCACTGATTGAATCTGAGTTATTTGGCCATGTAAAAGGCGCATTTACTGGCGCAACCAGTGATCGACAGGGGCGCTTTCAAAGCGCTCATAAAGGCACTCTCTTCCTTGATGAGATTGGTGAAATCCCTATCCATCTCCAGGCCAAACTATTAAAAGCAATACAGGATCAGCAATTTGAAATGGTGGGTTCTGATAAATCAGTCAATGTTGATGTGCGCATAATAGCCGCATCTAATAAAAATCTGCGAGATATGGTTGATGATAGAAAATTTCGTGCCGATCTTTTTTACCGTCTTGCAGTTATTTCTATTACTATCCCGGCACTCAGAAATCGCCCCGGCGACATTCCACTGCTCAGCAAACATTTCTGCAATCAATTAATCATTCGAGGCTATCCAGATGATATTAAATGCAGCAGTGAAGCTTTAAGAATGATGATGAACTACCCCTGGCCGGGGAATGTTCGTGAACTGGAAAATGCAGTAGAACATGGCATTATTTGTGCCATTGACGGAAAGATTCAACCTGAAAGCCTGCCACAGGATATACGTGAATATTGTACTGCTTCTGATGAACACAATACATCCACAACACATCTTAATAAAGCAAGCCAACACGCCATCGAAGTACAGGAGGCCATAAATAAATGTAATGGCAGTAAAGCAGCAGCGGCTCGACTGCTTGGCATTAACAGAACAACACTATGGCGATGGATTCAGAAGTATGGGATTAACGCCTAAGGATACTCTGAACAAGTCTGATTATTTTATTATGCATCAAAACCTTGTCCTTAGAACATAGATAAGATTTTAGGCTGTGCCTTAAGAAGCCCCATGTCATCCTCGAATGCTTTTATCAGGGATCCAGTGAGCTTAACCACTAGATTCCCGATAAAAGCATTCGGGAATGACGATGAAACCGATAGTTATTAAAATAATTTTCTTTCGTGCAAAGCTCTTAATTTAAGTAAATACTCACGCTTATGTTCCCCTGCACCCTCCAAATTTGCACAGTAAGAACATCACGCCAATAATTACAACAGCAGCTATAAAACCCGTCAGAGTTAATGTATCAAGTGAAGGCATTAAAATCTCCATTTGTTATGGATATACAATATATTAGCATATGATTATATTATTAATGTGGGATGACAGGATTAAGTCATTTAGATATGTATCTTTGTGATGCAGATAACAAATGCCCTTTTTAAAGACTTACTTTTACCGTATTTCTTCCTGATTCTTTAGCCAAAAATAAGCCCATATCTGCTTTTCTTATTAAAAGAGCTATATCTTCCGGTTGTTCTGAAATTGTAGTTAAACCAATACTTACTGTGGTTGTAATGATACCTTCGGGGATTTTATATTTTATCAGAGATATTTTTTTTCTTATATTTTCAGCAATCTTTTTTGCTTCCAAAAGATCTTTTTCATGCAGCAGAACAATAAAACCATCTTTACCATAACGGCCAAGAAAATCATCGGCATCAAGTACAGACGTAATATTTACAGCAATTTTTTTCAACATAGCCATTGCTGTATTAAGATTATATTTCTCGCTTATCAAATCAAAATCATCTATTTCTATAATAAATAATGAGAATTGTCTGGGTTTATCTAACTGATCAATTTCAATATTGGCTTTTTCAATAAACTGTTCTCTTGAATATAAAATTTTATTTGGTCCTGAACCCGATAAACGTTTTACCTCTTCCTGTAATCTTGCATAACGTAAAGCAATCATACTATGAAATAAAATGGCTGAAGTTAATTTAGAATCACGATCATCAAATAATACAGACTGTCTGAATACTGTAAGCAAACCAATTAATTTATTATTAGACAAAATGGGCGCATCCAGTCGGTATAGTTTTATGGCCTCGCCTTTATCATTTAAAGAATCCTGATAACTTATAATAATCTCATCTTTAATTTTAAGCTCATTAAGAATATGACTGTTCCAGTTTAATTCTTTTTGGTGTAAAAAATTTTCAGGGCCATAAGTTGAAATTTTATTTATACTATTGTCCTGCACCATACCCACTGCAGCCGCATCAAATTCAATTGTATCGCTCATAAAAACTAACATACGATTAAACAGATTATCTACATCATGTATAGATTTAAGTTCATTATGCAAATCCTTTAAAACCTTATCCCAGGCTGAATATGAGTTATTAACATCAACATTCACCATAGCAATCTCTGGCTCAATATCGATTACAGGCTCTGCATTAGAAATACTATCAAGACAAAATTCATCTTCTTTTTTGTTGTCAGTATTACTGGCTGATAGTACATTGTCAGAACCTGCCCAACCAGCCCATGCCAGACTAATGGATGTTAAAAATAATAATAGATAAATAATAATTATTTTTAATTCGATGTTTGAATAAACTTTAAAAACAACAAGGCTAACAATCACAACAAATAATGAAACCCAGTGAGCTTTATCTGAGTGAACACCATGCCAGAACAACAACATAAACAAAGCTGTTATTGAAAAATAATTTATAGAGGAAACATCTAAAAATTGTGCATAAGCATACATTGAAAAAAGAAATACAAAGACCAGTGAAGAATATACTTTATTTAATAATATAGACTGACTTAATTTAGATAAAAATAGAAAAGCAATTGCTACTCCAATTGCAACAATATGAATATATTGTTTAATATCTGCTTCAAGAGGAAGAAATAAAGTAAAGTCAGAAATTGCAATAGATATTGTTAGTAATAACAACACTATGAATGGAGCTACAGATGTGGGGGAAGTTTTTAGTAAAAACCGCATTAATTGCATCTCAATAACGCCAGCGTGTCAGACTGGCGTTATTTTTAATAATTAACCTTTAGCAGGTTTACGGTATTGTTCTATTTTGGCAATTAAATCAGCTGGCTTTTTTACATTTGAAAATAGCTGATCATAATTAATCTGCATCCAGCTAGCCAGTGCCTGTGGGTCTTTTTTACCCATAAGCTGAGCCAGTGCATCAATATTTTCACCACCACCTGTGGCAGCATCTTTACGAATAGCATCAAAACGCTTATCAATAAAGTTATTAAGCGTGACATCCGGTGTCACAGCATCAAGGGTACTACTGGTGCTTGAGGTTACATCGGTTATTGCTGTACATGCGCCTAAAGACGAAACAATGCCTGCAATAATTAATGGTTTTATTATTTGCTTCATAGCTAATATCTCTACATGGTTTGTAAATTAATCTTGAATTTTCTGACCTAAAAGCCAAATAAGTTTACTTAAACCAGTATTAAACGTAAGGAGCGAACTAATTAATACTGTGCTTTAGGCTTTAGTATAGTCACAGGATGGGAGATTGTCTTTTTTTGTAATTGCTTATAGATTTTAGCTTTATTCTTTAGTTCAGCCTGATCAACTCATTAGTTCTACATAACAAGCAGAACTGAACCCCAGGTAAAACCACCACCAAAAGCTTCAAGTAAAACGGTTTCACCCGGCTTAATACGGCCATCGCGCACAGCTGTATCCAGAGCAAGAGGCACTGAAGCTGCCGATGTATTGCCATGTTTGGCAACAGTTACAAGCACATGATCTGCTGGCATGCGTACTTTTTTAGCTGTGGCATTAATAATTCGGATATTAGCCTGATGAGGAACCAGCCAGTCGATATCTGATTTGGACATTTGATTGGCTTCCAGGGTTTCATCAACAATACGCCCCAGTGTATTTACAGCCATTTTAAAGACTTCATTGCCTTTCATGGTGATATGCGCTTCACCTGCTCTGAGCTTATCCAGACCATTAGATACGCCATAAGGCACATTTAACAGGTGTTCATAACTGCCATCTGCATGCAAATGTGAAGATAAAATTCCTGGCTCATCACTGGCTTCAACAATGACAGCACCTGCACCATCACCAAATAACACACATGTAGTGCGATCAGTCCAGTCCAGAATGCGGGATAATGTTTCAGCAGCAACAACTAACACACATTTGGCAGAGCCTGCTTTGATAAAATTATCTGCAATGCCCAGAGCATAAACAAACCCCGTGCAGACAGCCTGTATATCAAATGCTGTACAGCCATGAATATCGAGCTTTTGCTGTAATAAACAGGCTGTGCTGGGAAATATCTGATCCGGGGTCGTTGTTGCAACGATGATTAGATCAATATCTTTAGCCGTTTTACCTGCCGCATCCATTGCATTACGCGCAGCCTGTTCTGCAAGATCAACTGTAAATTGATCATCAGCAGCAATATGACGCTGGGTAATACCGGTACGGTCTCGAATCCACTCATCCGTGGTATCAACAACCTTTTCCATATCGGCATTGGTCATTATTCTTTCAGGTAAATAACTACCTGTTCCAGTAATGCGTGCGTATGTCAAACCGCTTCCTTTTCTAAAATATACTCAAGATGTTTACCAATTTTCTGTGGCACAGCTTTCTCTACTTCTAATATGGCAATTTTAATTGCCTGTGCGTAGGCAAACTCATCCGCTCCACCATGACTTTTAATAGCGATGCCCTTTAATCCTAACAGACTGGCACCATTATAAACGCGAGAATCAACCCGTTTTTTGAAAGCATTGAGTACGGGCATTGCAACCAGTGCAGCCAGCTTGGTAAAGATATTACGACTAAATTCTTCTTTCATAAACTGGGTAATCATTTTAGCTAATCCCTCAGACGTTTTCAGAGAGATATTACCCACAAAACCATCACAGACAATAACATCAACTGTTCCTTTATAAATGTCATCCCCCTCAACAAAACCAATGTAATTGAGATCGCTGTTCTGCAATATAGCATCTGCCTGCTTAACCTGCGCATTACCTTTTGTGTCTTCTGAACCCACATTTAGTAAACCAACCGTTGGCTCAGGCTTATTATCTACCGCTTCTGTAGATACTGCACCCATAACAGCAAACTGGTAGAGTAAATCAGCACTGCAATCAACATTTGCCCCCAGATCAAGCATATGAGTATGCCCTTTCATGGTTGGCAGAGTTTTCATAATCGCAGGGCGATCAATTCCGGGCAAGGTTTTTAGCACAAATTTACTGGTAGCCATTAAAGCCCCCGTATTCCCTGCGCTTACTACCGCACCCGCCTTGCCTTCATGAACCAGATTTATAGCCACTCTTAATGAAGAGTCTTTTTTCTTACGAAGCGCCAGTGCAGGTGATTCATCCATTGAAACGACTTCAGATGCATGCTGAATTTGTAAGCGATCAGATAATTGCAGATTATGCAGCTTAATCTGATCTTTAATCTGATCCTGCAAACCAACCAGAATCATACTTACATTGGGGTTTTCTTTAAGAATTCGAGCCGCTGCAGGCACTATGACTTCTGGACCAAAGTCACCTCCCATAGCATCAAGCGCAATTACCGGATTGTCTGACATGTATATATTAACTACACAATAAAAACGGGCGGATTTATAAGTCCGCCCGCTTTTTGTTTAATTTATAACAGAAGTACTACTCGCTATCGTTGCTAGCAACAATTTTGCGTCCACGATAATAACCATCAGGGCTTACATGATGACGCAAATGTGTTTCACCTGTTGTTGAATCAACAGACAAAGCAGCGCCTGTTAGTGAGTCATGTGAACGACGCATGCCGCGTCTTGAACGTGTTTTGCGGCTTTTTTGAACTGCCATGGTATTTCTCCAGTAATCAATAACTTATTAGTAACTATTCAGAGGCAATCTAAATAGTTACAACTAATTTTTCAAAGTAAATCTTTGAGAACAGAAAATGGATTTTCTTTCTCTGATTTACTCTCTTCTTCAATCTGCCTGCGCTTTTTCTGCTCTTGCAGGTAGTCGGAACAACCTTCTTCATGCATAGCAACCAGAGGCATTACCAGCAGTAGCTCTTCTTCCAGCAAATCAGCAAGGCTTGAATCTTCATCATTAACCAGACAGGGATCATATCCTTCTGGCAAACGATCTGCCTGCTCTTCATCTGTAATCAGACCCAGCTTAATATCGGCTTCCAGCTCCAGTGACATGGGCTGCATACAGCGCTGGCACGTTACTTCAACTTTTGCTGATACACTTCCACTGATAGAGCGAAGCTTACCTGCCCGATCAAACTTTAATTTAGCATCCAGCTCTCCACTATCATTAAGCAACAAATCCATTAACCGATTTAATCGCTTAACAGGCCATTTCCCCCTGATTTCACAACCAAGATCAGCTTTTTGAATGAAATCCAGATGCTCTGGCAATATCGACTGCATAATAACCGCGCAATAGTATATGTTTTATCATTTTCTGTCAAAAGAAATGCCTTATATTTCAAGCATTTCCAGTGAGCCGAATAATTCATAAAAATGGCCACCTCTGCGCCTTTACGTCAAATCTTTTAATAAATTCAGCAGTGCTTTGAAAGCAGTTTCGTACAGGGTAATATATGCACCTTTTCTACAGCTTAAAACCTCTATGAAACTGGTACTCGCATCAACATCCCCTTTTCGAAAATCACTACTGGATAGATTAAATCTGGCCTACGAAACCGATTCACCTGATATTGATGAATCACCACTAGCTAATGAATCAATCAAAGATATGGTTGTACGGCTATCAGAAGGTAAAGCCCGTGCCGTTGCCCAGTCTCACCCTGATAGCCTTATTATTGGCTCAGACCAGAGTGCTGTATTAAATAACCAGCCCCTCACAAAGCCGGGTGGTTACGACAAAGCATTCCAGCAACTAAAAGAGGCTTCTGGTCAGAAAATTGTTTTTCAGACAGGGTTATGCCTTTTAAACAGCAAAACAGGCAAAACTCAAACCGCCTGTATTCCTTACACCGTTGTTTTTAAAAATCTCACTAACCAGCAAATATCTCATTATTTAAAACAGGAAGAGCCTTATAACTGTGCAGGCAGCTTCAAATCCGAAGCACTTGGCATAGCACTATTTGAACGATTTGAAGGTGAAGATCCAAATGCTCTTATTGGCCTGCCTTTAATAAAACTGGTCGAAATGCTTAATAACGAAAATATGCCTCCTCTATAAACAGGAAAATTACTTACTGTTTGTGAAATATTCAGGCTAAGCTAAACTCAGGGAATGATAACAATAAAGACCTTATTCTAAATGGAAAACAACAAACACCCTCTCTGGCAAAATTTATTTCGTTCCCAGGGTGACAGAGTTTCTGAAGTCACCAAACTATGGATGGACACCCCTTTATTTGAAAATATTTCTCGCCATAAATGCCGTGAACTGGTGAAAGACATGCACCCACGCCAGTACCAAAAAGGTGAAAAAGTATTTAATAGTGGTGACATAGGTGCCAGTGTTGTTTTAATTCGACACGGCGGTGTCGAAATAAAAGCCGGTGAAAAATTATTAGCTGAATTATCTGCCGGTGATTTTTTTGGTGAAGTTGCCTTAATTATTGATGAGCCACGCACCGCTGATGCAATTGCCACTGAAGACAGTGAGTTGATATTTTTTCTGCGTTCTGATCTTGAAGAATGGATACAGCGTTCACCCAGCGATGGTGCAAAATTCATGCTCAATATTGCAAAAGTACTGGCTGCTCGTTTGCGTCATACCAATATTTTAATGTCACTACAGAGCAATTAAATTAGTGTTACAGAATTTAATTAACAACCCTCTTGCACGCACAACTTTTCTATTCACTATTATTGTGCTTATTTTTTCTTTTCTTGCACTATTACTTGCACCTTTGCTTGTACCTATAATTATTTCATTTGCTCTTTATGCATTACTTGAACCTTTAAGCAGCATAATAGAACGCAGGGGTCTCAGCAGAAACATTGCCTCTTTAAGTGTTTTATTATTACTGGTTTTAATTGCATCACTCATCATATCTTTATTAATGCCTCACCTGTCTACTCAATTATCAGAGTTACAGGAACAGCTGCCTGTAATATGGAATACTTTACTGGGTTTTGCACAGCAGATGAATGATTACCTGGCTCATTCAATTGGCATAGATTTAGGCGAAAAAAATATCAATCAACCTTTCTTTGATAACGCAAATGAATGGGGAAAAACAGCATTAATTGAAGGCTCTAATATTTTAATAAGCTTTTCATTATTGATGGTACTAGTACCTATTTTTACTTTTTTTCTAATCCGAGATTATAGAAACTTACGCAATTATTTATTAGACAAATTACCAAATAATAGTTTTGAATTAGGCTGGCTAATCTATCACCGTGTTGCACATCAGTTACAGGAATATATTCGAGGCATTATGATTCAGTCTGGCATCATGAGCATTATGACAACCACTGGTTTTTATATTATCGGCATCAACTCACCTATTCTACTTGGTATTGTTGCAGGCATATTAAACCTGATTCCTTACGTAGGACCTTTACTGGCTCTGGCTCTGCCTTTATTATTAATTTTAGGTCAGGCACCACTGGACTTATGGATGCTCGGTGCAGCCGTTAGCGTGATTCTAATTGCCCAGCTTATTGATAATGTTATTGTCATACCTTCCGTTATAGCAAATGCAGTAGACCTGCACCCTGTCATTGTTATTATTGGTATAATAATTTTTGGAAATATATTTGGTTTTATTGGAATGGTTATCGCAATACCCGCAATATCAACGGCAAATATTATTTTTAAAGGTTTATTTCAGGGATTAAAAAGCAGGTCGATAACAGCTAAAGCATAAGGCCTGCTTGCAGACAGTTAAAGTCAAAAAAATTTTACCACAGAGGACACGGAGGTCACAGAGAAAAGCCTGTTTCCTGTGTTTGCGCATAGCACAGAATAGCACAGACCAAGAAAACCTCTGTATCCTCTGTGGTAAATAGCTTTTGATTCTGGTTAACGACAAAAAGTAATACTTTATTTCTTTTGCTTAAGAATCATTTTATTGCCCGTCTTTTCTACTTTTAAGCCATTAAGAAAAGTCATGCCTAATAAAATCTCTCGTGGGTGACTACCATCTATAACCATAGCCCTTACCCTCTTTTTCTTTATCTTACCTACAGATACAGACTTAAGCATAACCCTCCAGCCATTTGCCACACCGGATGCCGTTGAAGACTTTGCTGGCACACCGTCTATTCTATAGGGAATGCCTAATTTTTTAGCTTCAACTGAACTCATTGCCACACTGGTTGCTCCTGTATCAACAAGAAACTTAACTGACCGCCCATTAATACTGCCATAGGTCAGAAACATGCCATACTTATTAGCCATTATCTGTTCTTTTATTATTTTGCGTTTTGCAAAACTCATGCTAATAGAGTTCCCCAGGGTATAACGTTTTTTATGACCATTCACCTCCAGTATTGCTGATTTACTATCAGCAGAAATCATTTTTACACCTTCAGGCGAAATCTTTTCAACAGATAATATTCGGCGCTTACCATCAATTAGTACAACAACTTTTCCTGAGAAAAGCGCCTGTACTTCTATTTTTTCCACAGCCATAGCTAGTGAAATATTTAGTAAGTTAATAAGTAATATTCTAAGAAACATACATTTTATTAGAAGCGATATTCGAAACCCGTATTATAGCTTGTATCTGTCTTTTTTATATTTTGAGGCGGCTGGTTATCATGGGCTATATCAATAGATAATTTAAAAGCAACGTGCTCATTAATATCCACCTGCAGGCCAAATTGTTCTAATAAACGGTAATCAGATATTTCATTAATATCAGGCTGATAAAATAGTGTATTAATTAATCTGGAATGATCCGTTATTTTATATTTATACACCAGATATAAATTAGCACGGTTTGCATAATCCACACCGGCATCCGTTACCCCCCCTTCTTCATCTAACTTCTCTTTTGATCTAAAAGCACCTAAACCTAAATAGACAACATGGCTTTCAGGATTACTTATCAGGTTCAATCTCGCACCACCACCCAGTAATGCTCGTAAAGTTAAACGCGTAAACTCATTATTCTCTAATTGAGTAAACAGTTCCCAGGACAAAAACTCTGTTTGATACCATATACTTCTAAAATGAAAAAAACTTTTTTCTGTATCTGTTACACCTGATGATTCACCTCGTTCATAATTCAACACAATAAAGCGTGTTAAGTCCTTTTCATACCATTGTAATCTACCTCCAAAACCTGCTTTAATTTTTTTAGTGTTTCCATTCTTACCATTAATATCAAACGAGATTTTTGCATCAAATCCTGAATCATGCTCTTCAGAATCCACGTGCATATTTTCGATATTAACTATTGCCATTACAGGCTGAGAGAAAGCAACCAGAAACAACAATCCATATTTAAATATTTTTATCACTTTTAAATCCAGTTAAAATATAAAATTATATGCATAATTGCCAATGCGAAAAAACCAGCCAGCACATCATCAATCATAATACCAAAACCACCTGATACTTTTTTATCCAGCCACGATATAGGCCAGGGTTTTAAAATATCAAATAGTCTAAATAAAACAAACCCGGTAACAACCCATAACCATGAGAAAGGCACTGCTATCATCGTTATTAAATAACCGGCAAATTCATCGATAACAATTCCCGGATGATCATGCACGCCCAGCCTGTCACTTGTATATTGACAAATAAAAATACCTGCAATAGATAAAATCAAAACTGAAATTATATAATAGGTAACAGTTAAATCTTTTAATAAATAGTAAACAGGTATAGCCGCTAACGTCCCAAATGTGCCGGGTGCTTTAGGCATTAACCCCGAACCAAAACCTAAAGCCATAAAATGAACCGGGTTTCTTAAATAGCTGACAGATATTTTTTTAGATGATTTCATAATTACTAGAAGTGGCTATAACCCTGTGATGATATATTTAATTCTCGGCCATTTGAATCAACACTACGGACACCCTGACCTTTTTCAATTTTCCCTATGCATGTTAATGGAACACCAAAAGAATTCTGTATTTTATTTAACTTATACTGATTGTCTTTATTAATCGTAAAGCACAATTCATAATCATCACCTGAGGTGATTACCTGCTGCCAGTCAATATTATTTTTATAATGAGATTTTAGTTCTTTTGAGGTGGGTATTTTTTCTAACTCAATAACTGCTGCACACTGACTTTCTTTTGTAATATGTCCCAGATCAGCTAATAATCCATCTGAAATATCAATAGCGCAGCAACTGACATTCGTTAGTGCCTGAGCAATTTCTATTCTTGGCACAGGTCTATTTAACTGCTGCACACACTTATTTAAATTTTCTAATTTGTTAAATATTTTTTTCAAACCCAGGCCCGCATCACCTATAACACCCGTAACATAAACGAGGTCACCTGCTTTAGCGCAATCACGACGTAAAGTTTTACCTTTTTGTATAAAACCATAAATTTGTACTGTGATACTTAAAGGGCCTTTTGTTGTATCACCACCGATTAGCTGTACATTATGCTGTGCTGCTAAGTTAGAAAAACCTTCTACAAATTTTTCCAACCAGTGATAATCTTCATCAGGTAAGGTTAGCGCCAGACTTGCCCAGGCTGGCTCTGCTCCCATTGCTGCCAGGTCACTTAAGTTAACAGCAAGTGCCTTATAGCCTATGTCTTTAGCTGAAGTTTCTTTGGGGAAATGTACGCCAGATATTAAAGTATCTGTAGATGTTACCAGCTGGCAATTTTCAGGAATTTCAAGAATGGCACAGTCATCGCCTATTCCCAGAACAACATCTTTTCTATTGATGGGAATGGATTTGAAATATTTATCAATAATGTCGAATTCAGGCACAGATTTAACTATTTAAATGAGTAGAGATCTTTGCACGAAATAAAATCACAACGGCTTCATCGTCGTTCCTGCATGCTTCTAGCAGGAATCCAGCATCTTTTGGGATTAAAGTCACTGGATTCCGGCTCAAAAACATACCGGAATGACAAAAAACATTTCATGCAAAATTCTCGAGTAGATAAATATATTTTAAAGACCCGTTATTAGCAGCCTTTTATTTTTGATTTTCAACTTCTATTTTACGCAGATCCTTTGCTAACTTATCCAGTACAGCATTAACAAATTTATGACTTTTATCTGCGCCAAATGTTTTGGCTAAAATAATGGCTTCTTTTATAACCACCTGAAAAGGCACATCGAGCCTGTTTTTAAGTTCATAGCTGGATAAACGTAAAATAGCCTGTTCAACAAGGCCCAGTTCATTACCTTTTAAATTTAAATAAGGTGTAAATGCCTGATCCAGGCTTTCAATCTGAGCCGGTACTTCATGTAAAAGCGCATGGAAATATTCCTGATCAACTTTGGACATATCCTGCTCTTTATGAAACTGAACTTCTATTTCATTAAGTTCATTTCCAGTCATGGACCATTGATAAAGCGCCTGCATTGCTTTTTTTCGTGCGTTGCTACGCCCTTTTGCAAGGCTTACTTCAGTCATCAGGCTTAGTCTAATTTATTAAGAACGTTAATCATTTCAAGTGCAGTAATAGCGGCCTCTGCACCTTTGTTTCCTGCTTTTGTTCCTGCTCGTTCAATGGCCTGCTCAATAGTGTTCGTTGTTAACACGCCATTGATAACAGGTATGCCATGATCAAGCGCAACAGAAGCTAAACCTTTAGACGCTTCACCAGCAACAAAATCGAAATGAGGCGTAGAGCCACGAATAACAGCACCCAAACCAACAATGGCCTGGTAGTTACCACTTTGAGCTAAACGCTGGGCAACAATTGGCATTTCATAGGCGCCGGGTACTTTTACAACGGTAATATTTTCAGCAGGTACACCATGACGTTTAAACGCATCGATAGCACCGGCTTCAAGACTATCTACAATAAAGCTGTTGAAACGTGCGACAACAATTGCAAATTTACCTTCTGTATATTGCAGCTCACCTTCTAGTGTATTTACTTCTGACATTGTTTTGCTCTTTATATTTGTTTTTAGTTTATCATCCTGAGCGAAGTCGAAGGATGACAAAAAATTAATAATTTTTTAAGTTAATCAAATTGCGATTATAGTTTATTCCGTACCTTTAACATAATCGACAACTTCCAGGTCAAAACCTGCAAGACCATGTATTTTCTTGGGTGCAGACATAAGCAGCATTTTATGCACATTAAGATCCATTAATATTTGTGCGCCAACGCCCAGCGTTCTTAAATCTTCTCGATGAGATTCATCCGTCTTTTCAGGTTCAGGGTGTTTTATCATCCATTGCACAATATGACGTGCATCCTGCGCCTGTGCCTGACGTAATAAAACAATAACGCCTGGTTCATCGGCTTCTACAATCTGTTTCATTGCGCTACGTAGAGGCCATCCACCCACCTGAGTAGAAGACAGCACATCACATAATGGATTCTCCATATGTACGCGCACCATTACGGGTTTATCTGGATCAATTTCACCTTTAACCAGAGCCAGATGTAAATCATTACCAATTTCATCCTGATAAGCATAAAGTCTAAAATGACCAAACTCATTTGGAAAATCACTTTCAGCAACACGCTCAACTGTTTTTTCATTTTCGATTCGATAATGAATAAGGTCTTCAATCGTACCTATTTTAAGATTATGTTCTTTGGCAAATATTTCTAAATCAGGACGGCGCGCCATAGTGCCATCATCATTTAAAATTTCTACAATGACTGCACTGGGATCATGCCCTGCCAAACGTGCCAGATCACAACCGGCTTCTGTATGACCTGCTCGATTTAATACACCACCGGGCTGTGCCATAAGCGGAAAAATATGACCGGGTTGAATAATGTCTTCAGGACGCGCATCGGCTTTTACAGCCGCCTGTACAGTAATAGCACGATCCGCCGCCGAAATACCTGTGGTAACACCCTCTGCGGCTTCAATTGATAAAGTGAAGTTAGTACCGTGTTCAGAGTCTGTGGCATCAACCATCAATGGCAGACGTAATTGTTGACAACGATCACGGGTTAGTGTCAAACAAATTAAACCACGACCATAACGTGCCATAAAATTAATATCATCTGGAGTAGCCGCCGTGGCCGCCATTAACAAATCGCCTTCATTCTCGCGATCTTCGTCATCCATAATGACAACCATTTTACCCTGGCGTAAATCTTCGATTATTTCTTCTGTTGTATTTAGTTGCATAATTAATTACTTAATATTTATTCTTCGTTAAAAACCATTTTCAGCCAAAAAAGATGCCGTTAACTGACTATCCGGCTCAGCCGCTTTATCACCTAAAACCAGTCGTTCAAGATAACGTGCTATTAAATCTACTTCCAGATTCACTTCTCGGCCAGACTGGTATTGCTGCATAATGGTTTCCTGTAACGTGTGTGGCACAATATTTAATTCAAATTGCGCACCGTCTACTTTGTTAACCGTTAAGCTTACACCATCTACCGTGATCGAACCTTTCATGGCGATATACTTTGCTAAATCTTTTGGTGCTTCGATAATAAATCGAACCGATCTTGCATCATCACTACGACTAATAATTTTACCTAAACCATCAACATGGCCGCTAACGAGATGACCGCCTAATCGTGTGGTGGGTGTCAGGGCTTTTTCCAGATTAACATCACTTCCCGCCTGTAAAATCTTTAAAGACGTTTTAGATAATGTTTCACCAGAGACATCAGCACAGTAAGCATTATTTCTCAGCTCAACCGCTGTTAAACAAACCCCATTCATGGCGATACTATCACCCAGCTGTACATCAGACATATCCAGCCTGCCCGTATTAATCCAGAAACGGGCATCGCCACCCTTATCTTCTATAGATTCAATTTTGCCTACTGATTCGATAATTCCAGTAAACATTATGCTTTTAGATCCACTGTATATATTGTCATTGGCATTGCCGATGCGTTATTAAATTCTGTACCGGCTTCAATAGCTGCTGTTGCTATTTCTTCTGCGGAATTCAGTCGATCATATACAGCGTGCATAGCGCCTAATGCATATTCAGAACCTGAACCTATGGCCCAGAACTTGTTGTATTCACTAACTTCTCTTAATGAATAAATACCAAAAATACCCTTTTCATTACAGATTAATGCATCAATATGACTGGCTTCATAAGGGTCATCATCTTCATCTTTTGCATTCAAAAAATAACTGTCTTTTAGAACAGGATGCAATTCTCGGAAAGTTTCAAAAATAGCCATGCGATCTGAAAAATCGATTTTAACTTTGTCATTTTTAATAATGCTTTCCATTACCAGAGCATGCGCCGCACTGCCGACGATACCAAAGTAGCCATCATTATAGGACTGCACCTTGTCATGAGCGGCATCATAATCTGAACCCATACGCAAATCACCAAAGGTTGTCAGACTATCGGCGGCTATACAGACTTTTCCATTTTTTTTAACAACTACAATTGTCGACATAATTTACTCTAAACGTTCTAAATTTATAACTATTCGGGTTGCCCCTGTACGGTTTCAGGACAAGACGGAAAATGTGAGTTTACAAATGTAAATGTCCATTTTCCAACACAGTCATGGAGCCGTACAGGGGTAAGCTGAATAGTTATGGAATGACTGTGATTCGCCAGTCCTTACCTATGGGTCTGATATCCTTAATTTCAAGGTCTATACGTTGTTTCATTTCTTTTAAACCCGGCAAATGGAACAGGCCTTTAGCATCGTCCCCCATAATATGAGGTGCCATATAAATAATAATTTCATCGATTAAACCGGCTTCCAGCAGAGCACCACACAACACACTGCCCGCCTCCACATGAACTTCATTTATTTCACGTTCAGCCAGATTCAACATGGCATTATGTAAGCTGATACGATTACCCTGCTCAGCTAGCTGCACTATCTCTACACTATCTTTTTGCCAATGTTCGCTACTGGATGCCGCAGTAAAAATCAGATTCTTTCCTGGCAGGCCGAACATTTTAGCATTTTGTGAACAGGACAGGTGATTATCAATAATCACTCGAAGAGGTTGACGCACTTCACCACAGATATCCAGTTCATCGGCTGTTAATCGCACATTGAGCGATGGATCATCAGCCAGCACTGTACCACTGCCAGTTAAAATCGCAGAGCTTCTGGCTCTTAGCTTTTGCACATCTCGTCTGGCCGCATCTCCGGTTATCCACATGCTTTCACCCGATGCCATAGCCGTACGACCATCCAGACTCATTGCCAGTTTAGCCCGTACATACGGTAATCCCTTTGACATACGTTTAATAAACCCCGGGTTCAATGCTTTTGCCTGCTCTTCAAGTAAGCCGGACTTGGTCTTTATGCCAGCATCAGCAAGACGCTTTAAACCACTGCCTGAAACCTGTGGATTTGGATCCTGCATGGCAGCAACAACATGAACAATACCTGCATTAATCAATGCATCGGCACAGGGTGGCGTGCGCCCCTGATGCCCACAGGGTTCTAAACTAACATAGGCTGTTGCACCTTTTGCATTCTCTCCAGCCTGTTTCAGCGCATTGATTTCAGCATGGGGTTCACCAGCATATTGGTGCCAGCCCTCACCGATTATTTGATCATCTTTTACCAGCACACATCCAACGCGAGGATTGGGGTCAGTGGTGTATAAACCCTTTTTTGCCAATTGAATAGCACGGGTCATGAATTGATGATCAGACATTATTTATGGGGATTACTGTTCGAGTTTTTTTATGGCTTCGCGGAAAGCATCCACATCATCGAAGCTAAGATAAACGGAAGCAAAACGAATATAGGCAACATGATCCAGGTGTTTTAATTCATCCATTACCCAGCCACCAATTTTACGAGCGTCAACTTCACGCTCACCTGCTGACAGAAGTTTATGCTTAATTCGACTCAGACTGGCTTCAATCTGCTCGGTGCTAACAGGGCGTTTCTCTAATGCCTTGGAAAGACCTGACCTGAGCTTATCTTCGATAAAACGCTCACGCGAGCCATCCTGCTTTACCACGCGGGGTAAATTTAACTCAGCAGTCTCATAAGTTGTGAAACGCTCATTGCAGTCCATACATTCTCGACGACGGCGTACCTGATCCCCATCACCGGAAAGGCGGGAATCTATGACTCGAGTGTCAGGTGCTGAACAGAATGGGCAATGCATTTAGTATTAAATCCTAAGCCTTACGACTTATAAACAGGGAGTCTGGCACAAATTTCTTTAACTTTAGCTTTTGCGTCATTGATAACGCTTTCATTATCCATATCAGCAATAATGTCACACATCCAGCCAGCCAGATCTGTGGAATCCTGCTCATTAAATCCACGAGTGGTTAAAGCCGGTGTACCAATACGTATACCGCTGGTCACAAAAGGCGACTGCGGATCATTGGGCACTGAATTTTTATTAGTGGTGATATTGGCTCGACCTAAGGCCGCTTCCACATCTTTACCTGTTAAGCCTGCTTCAATGAAGCTAACAAGGAACAGGTGATTATCAGTACCTTTGGAAACTACATCATAACCACGATCCATAAACACTTTGGCCATAGCCTTGGCATTAACAATAACCTGTTTCTGATACTCTTTATATTCAGGTTCCATGGCTTCTTTAAATGCTACAGCTTTAGCTGCAATCACATGCATCAATGGGCCACCCTGATTGCCGGGGAAAATAGATGAGTTGAACTTTTTGGCCAGCTCTTCATTGGCTTTTGCCAAAATGATGCCGCCACGAGGGCCACGTAATGTTTTATGGGTTGTTGATGTCACCACATCTGCAACAGGTACAGGGTTTGGATAAAGACCCGCAGCAACTAAACCTGCTACATGAGCCATATCAACAAACAGATAAGCACCCACTTCATCGGCAATATCACGGAATCTTTGCCAGTCCATAATACGAGAATAAGCAGAAAAACCTGCCACAATCATTTTAGGCTTGTGTTCTTTGGCAAGTCGCTCAACTTCATCGTAGTCCACTTCACCTGTTTCAGCATTCAGGCCATACTGGATAGCATTGTAAATTTTACCGGAAAAACTCACTTTAGAACCGTGAGTCAGGTGACCACCGTGCGCCAGACTCATTCCTAAAATTGTATCGCCGGGAGCACAAAGCGCCATATAAACCGCAGCATTTGCCTGTGAACCAGAGTGAGGCTGCACATTGGCATAATCTGCACCAAACAACTGCTTTACACGATCAATCGCTAATTGCTCAGCTTTATCAACATATTCACAGCCACCGTAATAGCGTTTAGAGGGGTAGCCTTCGGCATATTTATTAGTTAGCACAGAACCCTGTGCTTGCATAACACGAGGACTGGTATAGTTTTCAGAGGCAATTAATTCAATATGATCTTCCTGACGCTGGGCTTCATGCTCCATCGCATCCCATAATTCATCGTCATAACCTTTAATAACCATTGTGTCTGAAAACATGCAGCTTCTCCAAGCGAGACCCAGTTCGCTTTAAGGCGGTTGAGGGGCCATTAAGAAAAGTGCAATAGGATAGCTGAATTGGCTGTATTAGGCTAGTCTGATAGACTTTAGCAGTAAAATAAATACCATCAGTGAAATTAAAACTTCTTCTAAATAAAAAAGCCCCACCCTGTATTCAGGAATGGGGCTAACTTACATTACTATGCAATAAATGAAGAATGTTATTACTGTAACTCACCTTCTATTACTGCTGGCGCATCAGTTACATCAGGCTTACCAGATAATGTAATGCTTATTGTGCCAATATCTGAAACAGTGGGTAGTGTTAATGCAGTATCAGTATACAGACTTGCAACATCTAATCCTGCCGCAGTACAGCCACCCGTTGTATTAGTTTGCATTGTTTGCTCTGCCTCAATAGCTTTTACTGCAAAGCTGTTAGTACCATCCGTTAGCGTAACACCATCTTTCAATGTTACAGCAGCATACCAGCGGCCTGTTTCCTGATCACCCTCCCAAGGGAAACCCTGAAGCTCACCTGCACCGCCATATTCCAGAAAGAATTTACTGCCATTATGAGTCGCATCTGCATTGGCATCATTAGCTGTGCTGTGTTCGTAGTTAAGCTGAATAGGACGATCAAATGTAGACACATTGCCGCTTGTATCCGTTACTGTAACCATACGATTCCAGTCATTATCACCTGTTTCAAAACGATAGGTTACAGTTTCATCAAATACAGTCCAGGGTGAAGTTGGATCGGCTAACTGAGTGGTAAGCATTTCACCTGTATTAATACCCCAGTCATTACCGTATTTAGATAAATCCAGACCTACGGCTGAAACAACAGCATTGCTATTACTATTATCTGTTAACACTACTTTGCCATTGCTGCTAGTTAAAGTGTACTGAAATGGAGTGCCTGTATAGCTGTAAAATAAAGCACTGTCTGTAGCTGCATTCGTTATATCAGTCGAGGTAAGTCCACCCCTCAGACAACGATCATAACAATATAGCGTTACACTGGTTGTTCCTGTTGGAAACAATGTAGCATCAGCAGGACTAAC
>CAZFUY010000015.1:0-36031 GCA_964522445.1 uncultured Thiotrichaceae bacterium
ACAGGCAGTGCAGTTTTCTTTTATTAATCAATCAAGCCGTATAGATACAACCAATCCACCATCTGAATTCTCTGCTAAAGAGTTATGCCAGCCAATTTGGTGGCATAGTTTGGATACAATAATTAATCCCAGTCCTGATTCTGAAGCCAGTATTTCATCTACACTGGACTGGTTGTATTTTTTTATAATGTCTTTGCTCATGCCTGAGCCTGTGTCGCTAACGGTTATTTTGTTTTCTAATAGTTCTACTTTAATAGTGCCGGTTCGTGTGTGTTGAAATGCATTTCTTATTAGATTGCCAATAATAAGCTTTACAATTTTTGGTTGTGTTGTAGATGTTGCTTCATGCTTGCATTTAAATATAAGTTCAATTTCGTTATTGCGTTTTAATAGTTGATATTCTTTTACCAGTTCTGTGAGTACATTTGAAATGGGCCAGGGGTTTTGTTGTTCTATTTTTTCTGGTGAGAATTTAATTAGTTGTAATAAGGACTCAGAAACATATTGCATATCTAATGCTGATCGATGAATGCGTTCGATTCTGGTTTTAGTTTGTTGCTCCAGATTATTATTTTCTAATAATGTTTCAATGGTCGTGAGTATTGTTGTTAGAGGGGTTCTTAGTTCATGGCTGGTGATGCCTGAGAATTGTTTTTCTTTTATTAAATAATTAGCCAGTCGTTCAAGATAACCTTCTATTGCATCTTCAATAATTTTTAAATCCTGGTCGTCTGTTTTTGCTGACAGTTTTGTATCGTTAGGGGATAGTTTTTTAATTATTTGTGCAAGGTCTGTAACGGGGCGGGCCATGATTTCGGTGAACCATAAGCTTAGAATAATAGAAGATGCGACACCAATAAGTGTAAGCGCTATAGCAATAAAGGTTATATTTTTTTCGTATTCATCTATAACGCTAATATCAAATGCAAGGTATAGAGTGTCATTTTTTAAAGGGTTTATAAAAAGATGGTAGGTTTTATTCTGCCATAAAATTTCATGGTGAGATCCGGGTTTGTATTTAAGAAAAAGTTCAGGAACATTTTTGTTGGATGCTAAAAAACCGATAGTGTGCATGCTATTGGGTAAATACTTATTTTTATCATATTCATTGCTAATACGCTGTAATTCTTCCTGATAAGCAAAACTGATATAGTGTTGTTCAAGATATTCGCCAGATAAATTAATGGTTATTGCAAATACAATGGTAAAAACAGTGCCTAAAATAACAAGGCCAAAGAAAATACGTTGTCGAATAGATAATGATTTCATATCAGTTTCTTAAAATGTAGCCAGAACCACGAATAGTGTGTAGATATTCTGTATTAAAAGCTTTATCTATTTTTTGACGAAGTGTGTGGATATGGATTTTTAGAACTTCTTTTTTAGGTATTTCATCACCCCACAATGTATATTCAAGATCATTTTTACTGACGACGTTAGGTGATTTTTTCATTAGTAATTTAAGAATTTTACGACATGATGAATTGAGTTCAATTGTTACACCTTCATGACTTATCTTTTGTGTGTCCAGGTTGTAAATTAAATTGCCTACCTGGAGTATACGTGTTTTAGGTTGCTGCCTTTCTACAAGTACATTCATTCGAGCAAGCAGTTCTGCCATTTCAAATGGTTTTACCAGATAATCTTCTGCGCCGCTGGAAAAGCCACTGAGTTTGTCTTCGAGACTGGATCGAGCGGTTAGCATAATAACCGGTGTTGTTATCTGATATTCATCTCTAAGACGTTTGCATAGTTTAAAGCCATCAAAGTCAGGTAAGTTGATGTCTAGTACAATAATGTCAAAACTAAACTGTTCCAGTAAACTTAATGCCGACTGTGCAGTGTAGGTGCAATCAACGACTATCTGGTGGCTTTGCAAATAATCATATAAACTTTCGCTCAGGTCGTAATTATCTTCAATAAGTAAGGCGCGCATGGGCTATATTACGGTTCTGGTAATGGGTTGCTTTAAGTATATTAGTAATTTAACCGAGAATTAACCTTGATAGAGATAAGATTTCATAAAATTATGGAGAAGTTGATGTTGAAACGTTTTTTTGTATTTTTTGTACTGGTATTTTCTGTTTCTATAAGTTCTTTGGCGCAGGCAGTTGAGCTTGATCTTAATCAGTATAAAGGAAAAGTAGTTTATTTAGATTTCTGGGCTTCGTGGTGTGTGCCATGTCGACATTCATTTCCCTGGATGAACAAAATGCAACAGGAATTGTCCGATAAGGGGCTGGTTATTATTGCTGTTAATCTTGATGAAGAACAAAAAGAAGCAGCAGCCTTTCTTCGTGCTGTTCCTGCAGATTTCAAAGTTATTTATGATCCAGAAGGTCAGCTAGCGAATGAATATAAGGTGAAAGGTATGCCAAGTTCGTATATTTTTGATCGATCAGGGAAGCTTGTGAAAAGCCATATTGGTTTTAAAAACAAAGATGCGGCTTCAGCACGTAAATATATAGAATCACTATTAAATCGATAGGAGAAACGAGTGGTGAAATTTATTGGTATTGTATTAATTCTTTTGTCTCTGTCGGCATGTAGCCAATGGGGAGTAAAACCCTGGGAACGTAATGTTCTGGCAAAACCAGAAATGGCGCTGGATAGCTCGCCTCTAACATCTGCACTGGATGATCATATTTATTTCAGTAAAGAAGCATCAAGCGGCGGCCGAGGTTTTGGCGGCGGTGGTTGTGGCTGTAACTAGGGGCTAATATATTATGAAAAAACATCAAAAAATAACACTGGCACTGGCCTCTGCAAGCTATTCTCTTATGGGCGTTTCATCCAGTGTACAGGCTGAAGTCTCTCCTGATTATGATGGTTGGGATATTAAATCTGCGTTTTTATTTTATAGTGAGTCAGATAGAGTTACAGCAATCGAGCCTGTTGTTAGTGCTAAAAAACAACTGGACACAGATGAGTCAATTTCATTTAAGCTGGTATTCGATTCGCTAACTGGTGCATCGGCCAATGGTGCGGTGACAACCGCTTCTGCGCAAACTTTTACCCGTCCTTCAGGTAATGGTAGTTATACGACAGCGGCTAATGAAACACCTCTGGATGATACCTTTATGGATACGCGAGTTGCGTTGAGTGGTAGTTGGGAAATGCCACTTTCACGCATGAATAAACTGGTGTTAGGTGGTAATGTTTCTAAAGAATTCGATTATCTTTCACTGGGTTTCAGTTCATTGTTTTCACATGATATGAATGATCGAAATACAACGTTAAGTACTGGACTATCTTTGGCGAGTGATACCATTACACCCAAGGATAATATTCCAAAGCCATTTAGTGTGATGTTGCCCGCAGGTGTGGATAATTCCTCAACCCGATTAGATGCTTCTGATAGTAAAACAACGATTGATGTTTTATTTGGTGTTACTCAGGTGATTGATAAAAATAGCTTGTTGCAGTTGAATTATTCATTCAGCCAGTCAAGCGGTTATTTAACAGATCCGTATAAAATAATTAGTGTTGTTGATGCAAATGGTGATCCGCTTATTGCAGATGTGGCAACTAATTTGTCTCAGGTTGTTTATGAAAGCAGACCTGATTCGAGAACCAAGCACAGTATTTTTACACAGTACAAACGTAACTTTAGTGGTGACGTGTTTGATATATCCTATCGCTATATGTTTGATGACTGGGACATAACATCGCATACTGTAGACTTTAAATATCGTTTAAAAACTTCAGACAATACTTTCTGGCAACCACATATTCGTTTTTACCAGCAAAGTGAAGCCGAGTTTTATAAGCCTTTTTATATTTCTGGAACGGATGTAATACCCACTGCAGGTGATGACACAAAATTTGCAACAGCAGATTATCGTTTAAGTGAAATGACAACTACTACATTGGGGATTGAGTACGGGCACGTTTATAAAGATCGTGGCTGGAGTATGGCAGTTGAGTATTATTTGCAAACACCATCAGAGCCAGATAATAAACCTGTTAATCTTCAGAGTCAGGTATTGTCACCCGAAGTTGATGCGCTTATGTTCAGGTTTAATTACGACTTCTAGTTCGTGGCGTGGGCACATTTTTTGTGCCCACGTGTCATTTAATTCGGGATTCCTGTTAAAAGCATACGGGAATAACAATTAAAAAATGCTATGATTTTTAATCATGCAGACAAAAAAACTCAAACGTAAATTTCAAACTGAAAAAATAGAGTCAGGCTATCGCGGCATATTCAATGCCATGGCCAGCCCCTGTGAAGTGTTAATAGAAACTAATGACTCTCAGCTTGCATCTCAGATAACAGAAATTGTTGCTAACGAAGCATGGCGTATTGAACAAAAGTTCAGCCGTTATCGTGATGATAATATGCTTTATAAAATTCATAATGCCAAAGGTAAAGCTGTTGAGGTTGATGAAGAATTTGCTCACCTGCTCAATTTCTCTCAGCAATGTTATCAACTAAGTGAAGGATTATTTGATATTACTTCTGGTGTGTTAAGACGCATCTGGAAATTTGATGGCAGCGATAAAATCCCAACCCGTAAACAGGCTAAAGCTTTATTAAAATATATTGGTTGGAATAAAGTGATCTGGCAGCCGCCCTGTATTACTTTGCCAGAAGGGATGGAAATTGATCTGGGTGGAATAGGCAAGGAGTATGCGGTAGACAAAGCCGCTATGCTGGCAGCAGAAAAAACTGACAAACCTGTATTAATTAATTTTGGAGGTGATCTTTTTGCAACCAGGCCGCCACTTTCAAGAGATGCCTGGCAGGTAGGTATTGAATCCATTGGCGGTTCAGATAAAACAGGTATTATTCAAATAAAAGCGGGGGGTATCGCTACCAGTGGCGATGCAAAACGTTATCTTGAACGGAATGGAAAACGTTATTTTCATGTATTAAATCCAGCAACAGCCTGGTCTGTTACTCATGCGCCAAAGTCTGTTACGGTTGCTGCACCTCGATGTATTGAAGCGGGTTTTTTATCGACCATGGCAATGTTAAAAGGAAAGGAAGCTAAAGCATTTTTAGAAGTGCAGGATGTTTTATTCTGGATTCAGAAATAGACCATTAATTTTTTGCTGATAAGAATATCTAAATATTTTATTGTTCCAGTACACTAGTTAAAACTATGTGCTTTTTAGTGCAAGGCGTTATTGTTTTTATGTCACCGAGCGTTTTTATATTATTCCGAACAACTTTATATTATTCCGAACACCCTTATGTCATCCGAGCACCTTTATGTCATCCCGAGCGCAGTCGAGGGATCTTGATCTTTATAATACCAGTTCCTCGATTGAGCCTGGGATGATAAAACAATAGTGGCTGAGAATTTAAGAGTTTTTTTGATACTAGCAGAATGATTTTTAATTGAGTTTTATGAGCTGACTCTACACAGTGTTAGTGCTGGATATGAAAGTGCCATAAGCTTTATCCATTTTGCATATATGATCTTCTAACCAGTTTTTAAGGATACTCATTATCTGAGTTCTTAAAACAATTGTTCCGTTAGACATGTTGTGATTTAGTTCATCTAATTTTAATATGAAGTTGTCGTGTGCCTGTTTATGTTTTTTATAATCAGGGAATTGTATGCTCTGCATTAAATCCTCTTCATGTTTGAAATGAAGTCTGGTGTAATCCATCATGTCCTTAATGGTCTGTTCTGTTGACATAGTTGAGTTTTTATTTGTAAGAGAGATATGAAGCTCGTTTATTAATGCAATCCATTTTATATGTTGTTCATTCATCTCATCAACACCTACGCTGAATTGTTCTAAGTCCCATGTAATAAAGCCCATGAATACCTCCCCCTAAAAAAAGGGATATTGTAAAGCAGAAATAATCGTTAGGGTAGAAGTTATAGAGTGTTTGTTAAAACCATTGTCCGGTTTTATATGTCAAGCAATTCACTAACACGATGCACGGGTATTAATGTTATTTCTTCTGGCATATCCTGTTTTTTAGGCATATTGTCTTTAGGAATCACGGCATGAGTAAAGCCGTGTTTTGCCGCTTCTTTTAATCGCTCCTGGCCATTGGGTACAGGGCGGATTTCACCGGCTAATCCAATCTCTCCAAAAGTAAAAAGTTTTTCGGGTAATGCTGTATTACGAAAGCTGGAGAGTATGGCCAGTAGCATGGAAGTGTCGGCTGCGGTTTCGGTCACTCTTACGCCGCCAACAATATTAATAAATATATCCTGATCATACATGGGAATGCCACCATGGCGGTGCAGAACGGCTAATAACATGGACAGGCGATTTTGATCTAATCCTAAAGTTACGCGCCGGGGGTTTCCTAAATGGCTTTCATCAACCAGTGCCTGCACTTCAACTAACAGGGGGCGATTGCCTTCACGGGTGACGGTAACTACTGTGCCGGGTACGGGTTCATCGTGTCGTGATAAAAATATAGCGGATGGATTGCTAACGGCTTTTAATCCATGCTCGGTCATGGCAAATAAACCCAGTTCATTTACTGCGCCAAAACGATTTTTAACTGCGCGAATCATGCGGTATCTTTCGCCGGGATCACCTTCAAAATACAGCACGGTATCAACCATGTGTTCCAGTACTCGAGGGCCTGCCAAAGTGCCTTCTTTGGTAACATGGCCGACCAGAAATAATGAGGTATTGGTCTGTTTTGCAAAGCGTACTAACTGGGCGGCACTTTCTCTTACCTGTGCAACTGCACCAGGAGCTGACTGCAATAATTCGGTATAAACTGTTTGTATGGAATCTATTACCATTACCTGTGGTTTTTCCTGTTTGGCTAATTGCAGAATACGTTCCACACAGGTTTCGGTTAATAGTTTAAATTTATCATCACCCAGCTCCAGTCGTTTGGCGCGTAAAGTAACCTGCTGTAATGATTCCTCACCTGTAACATAAAGCGCTTTCATTTTTGCGCCCAGTGTTGCCAGTGTTTGCGTGAGTAGAGTGGATTTGCCTATGCCAGGATCACCACCAATTAAAATAACTGAGCCATAAACCAGGCCACCACCCAGTACGCGATCTAATTCATCAATACCTGTGGCGCAGCGTGGTTCGGCCTGTAATTCAATGTCTTTCATGCTTTGAATGCTTGTCTGGCCTGCATAACCTGTAAAGCGAGAGCTGCTTGCTTCAGCTGCCTGAATGCTTTCGATTAATGTATTCCATGCTTTGCAGTCGCCGCACTGGCCAGACCATTTATTGTGTGCTGAACCACATTCAGTGCATTGATATAAAGTTTTTGTTTTAGCCATTGCTTTCGTCCGTGTCTGTCTGCTCTTCTATTACTTCATTTGCTTTAACAATGGCGGGCATAACACGTGTCATTTGTACGGCATTGTTTTGTGTTTTGGTGATTTCGATAGGGTGGTGAGAAATCATTAAACTGGTGCCGGGTTCTGGAATCATTTCCATGTATTCGAGAATAACGCCATTTAAAGTTTTTGGTCCGTTGGTGGGTAATTTCCAGCCCAGGCTGCGATTAATTTCTCGTATGTGAGTGCTGCCGCTAATTAAATAACTGCCGTCTTTCTGGGCGTGAATATTCTGGGTATTAATGGGTGAAGCTGTTGTGAATTCACCAATCACTTCTTCAAGAATATCTTCCAGAGTAACTAATCCCTGAATATCACCATATTCATCAACGGCTAAAGCGGTGCGGCGTTTGTGTGCCTGAAAATTAATAAGTTGTTGGTACAGGCTGGTGGTTTCTGGAATAAAGTAGGCTTCACGAATTTGTTTTTCTAAATTCTCTGGCGTGAGTTCATCGTGTGTTAACAGGTTAATGACGCGTCGCATATGAATAATGCCAACAATGTCATTGATGTCGCTTCTATATACAGGCAAACGAGTGCGTTGGCAGGTTGTTAAGTCATTTAAAATTTCTTCCCAGTCTTCATCAAGATCAAGGGCTGTAATATCATTGCGTGGTACCATAATATCTTCAACTGTTGCGTTTTCCAGATTAAGAATACCGAGCAGCATGTCCTGATGTTTTTGTGGAATACGTTTGCTGGTTTCCATAACAATGGAGCGTAATTCTTCTGTGTTGAGACCTTCATGTTTAACATCGTCTGTTTTAACGCCTATTAATGTTAATAATGCGTTAGCAATAATGTTAATAATAAATACCAGGGGATAAAGTATTTTTAATAGGGGGGTATAAATATAAGCGGCAGGAAAAGCGATGCGCTCGGGGTGAAGAGCAGCCAATGTTTTTGGCGCAACTTCTGCAAAAATTAAAACCACAAAAGTTAATAAACCTGTGGCGACAGCAATACCTGTTTCACCTAATAATCGTAATGCAATAATAGTGGCCAGCGCAGATGCTAAAATGTTAACAAAATTATTACCTAATAGAATAAGCCCCAGTAAACGATCTGGACGACTTAATAAATCCTGAGCCAGTTTTGCGCCACGACTACCTTTTTTGGCTAAATGTTTTAAGCGATAACGGTTAAGTGACATTAGCCCTGTTTCAGAGCTGGAGAAAAATGCAGAGAGAACAATAAGAATAAATAGCAGGGTAAACAAAGTACCCGTGGGTATGTGGTTCAAGAATAGATGTCCATGTGACTCATATATTTTATATTAAATTGTAGGAGCGGCTTTAGCTGTGAAAAGAATCTTGTCAGATAACAAATTGCGGCTAAAGCTGTTCCTACCATTTTTCAAGATGCAATAATAAATTCAAATACAAATTTGCTGCCAAAATAGGCAAGCATAAGAGCGACAAAACCACTAAGTGTCCAGCGAATGGCGGTACGTCCTCGCCATCCCATCATGACGCGACCTGTCAATAAAGTACCAAATACAGACCAGGCAACAATTGCCAGAACCGTTTTATGAACCAGATGTTGGGCAAAAATATTTTCCAGAAAAATAAAGCCTGTGGCTAATGTAAAACTTAAGCCAATAAAACCAGCAGCGATGGAGTCAAATAAAAGCTTTTCCATAATCTGTAAAGGCGGTAAGTGATGCAATAAGCCTCCTGGATGATGATTGTGTAGTAAATGATTTTGAGCGGCTAAAATTAATGCCATTAGTGCGGCCATGCCTAAAAGGCTGTAGGTAATAATGGATATCAGAACATGCAGCTGCAACCCAAAGGGGCTATTTTGGGGTAACAGGTGGCTGGTCTGGAAAAGCATTTCCAGCATGATTGCAAAAGCAGTAATAGGTAAAACAATAGTGGCTAGCAATTCAGTTTGACGTTTTAGAGACATTAGTAAAATTATAAGGCTGTTAACTGCGCCTATTGCTGAGGCGGCATTAAAAAAACCGAACTCTAATCCCAGAGTAGTGACCATATTGTTGTATAAATTAATAAAATGAAATGCAACGGCAAGAAACCCCGGTGCTAGAAGTAAAGCGATAGGTTTTGATACAATTGCGGGCTTTTCCCGAATTCGGAAGATCAGCAGCAGCGTACAAATTAAATATAAAAGGAAAGCGATTAAACCGGTTGCGGCATTCATAAGTATGTGAATTATTGTTTCAAATGGTTAAAGTGATAGGTTAAAGAAAAATGATGAGAATCACCATGCCTGATTGCACTTTTTTAATGAGTTATTTTAATAAGTTTTGTCTATACTGTGTGAGAATGATCACGAAAATATGCCAAAATCATTAAGATATTCAAGAATTTGCTGTATTTTCGCTGATTAGGGTGAGTTTTTCTGCTAAATAATAAGCACTATACGAATAAGAAAATAGTAGAGGAAAAATGCAATTACGTGTTTTAGGTTGTAGCGGTGGCATAGGTCGGCATCTGCGTACATCTTCATATTTAATCGATGAAGATATTTTGCTGGATGCGGGTACGGGTGTGGGTGATTTGACACTGGATGAAATGCGTAAGCTAAAGCATATTTTTATTACCCATAGTCATATGGATCATATTGTTAGCATTCCTTTACTGATTGATACTTTATTCACTGATTTACAGCAGCCTTTAATTGTTCATGCCAGACCAGAAACCATAGATACCTTTAAAGAGCATATATTTAACTGGAATATCTGGCCCGATTTCACTGAACTGCCCTCCAGGAAAACACCTGTTATGAAATTTAAAGCCATGAATCCGGGCGATATTGAGGATATTGATGGTCGGCAGGTTGAAATGATAGAGGTAAATCATACTGTGCCAGCCGCCGCCTATGCGATTAAAACTGCGGATAAGGTGATTGCGTACAGTGGTGATACAACAACCAACGATAGTTTATGGCAGGTTTTAAATGCTTATGATCGTCTGGATTTTATGATTATTGAATCGGCTTTTGCCAATCATGATGAAAAATTAGCTGAATTAGCACATCACTATTGCCCTAATTTGCTGGCGGCTGATTTG
Source organism: uncultured Thiotrichaceae bacterium (assembly GCA_964522445.1). Classification (GTDB taxonomy): domain Bacteria; phylum Pseudomonadota; class Gammaproteobacteria; order SZUA-229; family SZUA-229; genus CAZFUY01. The sequence goes on from CAZFUY010000015.1 coordinate 10,322, forward strand.
AAAAAACTTAAACACCGTCCTAAAACGGGCATATCCCATCTTAAGCCGGGTGAAGAAGAGCTTATAATGGCAGAGTGTAAGGCTGCCATTAATGGTGATCTGGATATATGTCAGTTGTCCAGTGATGATAAATTTCAGATATAAACTACCCAACTTACCCCTGTATGACTTCATATCCGTGTTAAAAAATGGATATTTACACTTGTAAACGCACATTTTTTGCCTTGATATGAAGTCATACAGGGGGCAATCTGAATAGTTACCATATATAATCAGCCACAATTTTTCAAAATCCTAAGATCAATCATGTTCGATAGCTTAAGCGACCGTCTTGCCCAGACGATAAAAAACCTGCGTGGCCAGGGGCGAATAACCGAAGACAATATTAAAGACACCATGCGTGATGTGCGTATGGCTTTACTGGAAGCTGATGTAGCTTTGCCGGTGGTGCGGGATTTTGTTGATCGAGTAAAGCAGCGTGCCGTAGGCCAGGAAGTTATGACCAGTCTGTCACCGGGGCAGGCTCTTATCAAAATAGTAAATGATGAGCTGGTCAGCACCATGGGCGAGGCCAATGAGGAATTAAATCTCAGCGCCCAGCCTCCTGCTGTCGTGTTAATGGCGGGTCTGCAAGGTGCAGGTAAAACCACAACCGTTGCCAAATTAGCCAAATTATTAAAAGAGCGTCACAATAAAAAAGTCATGGTGGTGAGCTGTGATGTTTATCGCCCTGCTGCGATTAAACAGTTAGAAACACTTGCCGATCAGGTGGGTGCTGAATTTTTCCCAAGTGACAATGAACAGAATCCAGTTGATATTGCAAAAGCGGCAATTGAATCGGCTAAAAAACAATTTCAGGATGTGCTGTTAGTGGATACCGCGGGTCGCTTGCATATTGATACTGAAATGATGGCTGAGATTCAGCAGATCCACAGCGCCATTAATCCGGTAGAAACATTGTTTGTTGTTGATAGCATGACCGGGCAGGATGCGGCCAATACAGCCAAAGCCTTTAATGACAGCCTTGAACTTACTGGCATCGTGCTCACTAAAACAGATGGTGATGCGCGTGGTGGTGCAGCTTTATCTATACGCCAAATTACGGGTAAACCTATTAAATTTCTGGGTGCGGGTGAAAAAGTTGATGCCTTAGAGCCATTCCATCCCGATCGCCTGGCCTCTCGCATTCTGGGGATGGGCGATATCCTAAGTCTGGTAGAAGAAGCTGAGCGCACAGTTGATAAGAAAGAAGCCGAGAAACTGGCGACTAAATTCAAAAAAGGTAAGGGCTTTGATTTTAATGACCTGAAATCTCAGATGGAACAGATGATGAGCATGGGTGGCCTTGGTGGCTTGATGGATAAATTGCCGGGTATGGGAAATTTACCGGCCAATGTAAAAGATAAAGTGAATGATAAGGATGTCAAACGACTGATTGCCATTATTCAATCGATGACCCCAAAAGAACGTGCTTTTCCCGATCTGATTAAAGGCTCAAGAAAACGACGCATTGCTTTAGGCGCGGGTGTGCAGGTTCAGGATGTGAATCGTTTAATGAAGCAACAGAAGCAAATGAGCAAAATGATGAAGAAAATGGCCAAGGGCGGTATGGCTAAAATGATGCGCAGTTTAAAAGGCAAATTACCAATGGGTGGTGGCCCAGGTGGTATGGGGTTTTAGGTTTGTGTTTAATGTTCTTTAGGAAGCAAATTAATTAGCCACAGAGGCACAGAGAAGTAATCTATATAAAAATATTTGTATCAAATTATTAAATATAACCTGTCATTCCGAGCGTATTTGAGGAATCTTGAATTTAATATGCTTAAGATTCTTCGGCTACGCCTGGGATGACATTGCTGTTAAACAGGCCTTAACTGCTACAAAAAACTCTGTGCCTCTGTGGCAAAATCTCTAAAATTTTAGGAAACAATAAATGATTCAGTTTCGAGCAAATTATTCACGACAGATTTTTTTACATCTTGTTGTTTCATTTGGCGTGCTTTGTTTAATATTGGCAGCAAATACCGAATATATAAATGATATCTATTTTCAAAATCAGATGACGCAAACGGGCTATCTGGTAAATGGCGGTATTTTAGTTTTATTCTTTCTGGGCTTAAGCAAACTGATTATGTTGCTGTTTCGCTATATGCGAGAAGAGTCAGCACTGGCGCGGTTTATTCGTAATATAGAAGCAGAAGAAACCAAGCCTGCTGAAGGTGTTAATCAAAAATCAATTATTTTTAATCGCTATCGAACCATTGTTGCTATCAGCGCACAGAATGTTGCGGTTAATCACGGTGCTCTGGCTTCAACTCTGGTGGCAACAGAAAGTACACGTGTTAGCCTGCCTAAATTTATCAGTAATATTCTTATTCTTACGGGTGTATTCGGTACTATTATTTCTCTATCCATTGCCTTGCTGGGTGCGTCGAATATTTTAAGTACAGCAGAAGGCATAAGTGGCATGGGCGTGGTTATTCATGGCATGTCTACCGCATTATCTACGACTACCACCGCGATTATCTGTTACCTATTTTTTGGTTATTTTTATTTGAAGTTGCTGGATGTTCAAACACAGTTATTTAGTGGCGTAGAGCAGGTGACCAATATTTATATTTTACCCAAATACACTTATCAGGCAGATAGCATGCTGCATGAAGTGGGCATGCTGGTAAAAGAACTGCGCATGGCGGCGGATGCAATGAAAACAGGTCAGGATCATTTTGCCGCAGTGGGTGAAAACCTTAAGGGCATGACTGAAGCTAGCAATGAAAAATTATCATCAATAGCCGATTCAATTAAGGAAATCCGTCAAATATTGCGTGAAGGCTTCCGCCTGTCATGAGCTTTGATTTTGTAGACCTGCGATCCAGTCATCAGGATAGCGAGAATTTCTGGCCATCCTTTACAGATATTATGACGGTGATTGTGATGATATTTCTTATCGCATCAACGGTTTTAATTGTTAGAAACTGGGAGCTGGTTGAGCAACTAAGGCACAGTATTGCTGTTGAGCAGGAAACCACAGAGGTACTGCGTTTTACAGTAGAAGAAAATGCCACGCTTGAAGAACAGTTAGAGCAGGCAAAGCTTCAGTTGTCTGAACAATATCGGCAACTTATGCAGGCCAGTGAAGACTATAACGAAATGCTGGAGCAACTTGCCAATAGAGAGCAAAGTATTGCGCTGTTAGAAGAGAGTCAGCAAAAGCTGAATAATGCACTGACTGAATCTGAGCTTAAAGAACAGCAATTAAATCAGTCTTTACAGCAAGCTGAAGCGGGTTATGAAAAACTTAAATTAGACTTTGAAAATAAAACAGCAGAATTAAATGAGTCACAAAATCAGCTGGCCTCACTTAAAAATACCAGTCAGGAACAGATAACAGAATTGGCAGGCTTGCGTAGCAAGAATAAGCAAGCTGATCAGAAACTGGGTGTTTTAGAAGCTGATTACAGCGAACTGAAAGTTAAATATGACAAGTTGGTGAAACCTGCAAGAACCGCTCGTGGTAAATATGTTGTAGAAGTTTATTATGAAGTGAAGGGCAAAAAGAGCCGTATTCGCATAAAGCACAGAAAAGCAGGGAAGAACTATAAGACTGTTTCATCTAAAGAAATGCATAATATTTTGAAAGCGTTAAAGAAACAGCATCCGGGCAAGCTCTACGTTAAGGTTGTCATCCCTAAAAACAGTGGCTTATCCTACAGCGAGGCATGGACCTTTATGAAGGTTATTCTGGATAAATACGATTATTATTATTAATACCTGCGGATAATTCTAACTTATTGAAAAACAAAGTCTTTTTTATTTTATTTTAAAGCGGTTTTTGTTTTTGTGTATAGATTGACAATATTCAGCCAAATATCTTCATTTCTCCTTGCGTCCGAGCCTCCAAGTCGTTAGAATTCCGCGTTTCCCGAAAGCCGGATGGCTTATGTACGGGTGTAATTAATTTAAAGTAGAGATAGAAATAATGGTAACGATTCGTTTATCACGTGGCGGCGCTAAGAAAAAGCCTTTTTATCATGTTGTTGTAACTGACTCACGTATGCCTCGTGATGGTCGTTATATCGAACGTGTAGGTTATTTTAACCCTATGGCACGCGGCGCAGAAAAGAATTTAGAGTTAAGCCTGGATCGTATCGATCACTGGGTTTCTCAAGGTGCAAGCACGTCTGTTCGTGTTAATACACTGGTTAAGCAGGCGCGTAAAGCGACTGATGCTTAATTAGCCGCTTAATTTACTTCTTACTTTATATAGTGGTTCTGGCTGAATGGCCGATTTAAAACAGGAACTACTGGAGCTGGGGAAAATTTCCGGCGTGTTTGGAGTAAAAGGCTGGGTAAAAGTACATTCTTTTACCGATCCTCGTGACAGGATAGCTGAATATAGCTGCTGGCAAATAAAGCAAAAGGCTCAGTGGCGAGAAGTTAAGCTTGAAGCGGGAAAGAGTCAGGGGAAAACCGTCATTGCCAAATTAGAAGGCATTGATGATCGCGATGAAGCCATGTTGTTAATGGGTGCTAAAATCGCAATTCGCCCAGACCAGTTACAAAAGCTGGATGCTAATGAATATTACTGGCGAGACCTGGAAGGATTACAGGTGATTAATACTGAAGGTGTTGATTTAGGCGCAGTCAGTCACATGATGGAAACAGGTGCCAATGATGTCATGGTGGTCAAAGGTGATCAGGAACGATTAATACCCTTTACACAGGGGCATGCGGTACAGAAAGTCGATCTATCAACGGGTGTTATTACAGTTGAATGGGATGCGGATTTTTAGGAATGAGATTTGATGTCGTAACATTATTCCCGGAAATGGTAGAAAGTGTTGCGCAGGTGGGTGTTTTAGGTCGAGCAATTAAAAATGGCCTGATACAGCTTAAATGCTGGAACCCAAGAGATTACACACAGGATAAACACCGCACAGTAGATGATAGACCCTACGGCGGTGGCCCCGGCATGTTGATGAAAGTCGAGCCGCTACGTGATGCGATACATGCTGCACGTAAAGCTGCTGGCAAAAAAACTCGGGTGGTTTATTTAAGCCCTCAGGGGCGAACCCTGACGCAGACGGATGTTAAGTCTCTGTCGCAGCAACAGGGTTTTATATTTATAGCAGGTCGATATGAAGGTATCGATGAGCGCATCATCGAATCGGAAGTCGATGAAGAATGGTCGATTGGCGATTATGTGTTAAGTGGCGGTGAGCTGCCTGCACTGGTGATAATCGATGCTGTAGCGAGGATGATCCCCGGTGTACTGGGAGATGAAGATTCGGCTACACAGGACTCGTTCATGGATGGTTTGCTAGATTGCCCGCACTACACACGACCTGAAGAAATTGATGGTCAAAGTGTGCCAGAGGTTTTACTGGGTGGTAATCATAAAGTCATTGAACAATGGCGAATGAAACAGGCATTGGGTCGAACCTGGTTAAGACGGCCTGAGTTATTGAATGAATTAACGCTGTCAGATGAACAGCAGCAGTTGTTGCAGGAATTCCAGCTGGAATTTGGCAAAAACTGAAACGAATAAATTTTTTTTGGAGTATTACTAATGAGCAACATCATCGCAGAGCTTGAAGCAGAGCAGATGAACAAAGACATCCCAGCATTTTCGTCTGGTGACACTGTTATTGTTCAGGTACGAGTTAAAGAAGGTGATCGTGAGCGTTTACAGGCATTTGAAGGTGTTGTAATTGCAAAACGTAACCGTGGTTTAAATTCAGCATTTACCGTGCGTAAAATTTCAAACGGTGAAGGTGTTGAACGTGTGTTTCAAACTCACAGCCCAATAATTGCAAAGATTGATGTTAAGCGTCGCGGTAAAGTTCGTCGCGCCAAGCTTTACTATCTACGTGGCCTTACTGGTAAGGCAGCACGTATTAAAGAAAAGCTTTAATTGCAATTCTTTGATTGATGATTTAAAAAGGGTGCTTTATGCACCCTTTTTTTATTTCTGAAAAATAACTTGTCACAGGTGTCGGAGTCAAAGTTGTTTACTTTTATGCTGATTCTGACATATTAACAGCCAACTTTGACTCTGACACCTAAGCTCATAAATGGTTAATAAAATTATTAAAAACCTGTTTATAAGTCTTGCGCTCCTGTCAGTGTTTCATTCTGTATTAGCAGAAAATATTGCTATGGAGCAGGAAGCAGAGCCAGAGAAAAAAATAAAATTAGAAGTAGAAAAAAAGATAGAACCTGTTGAAGAGGGTGTTACAAAATATACAGATAAAATTAATGAATTAGTAAAACTGGGAGTACCTGGTTTAGCTTTACGGTTTGTTGATAATAAACAGCCAGCATTTGAAATAAATAAATTAGCTGAATGGTTATGGTGGGAACAAAAAAGAATTCAGTTATTACAGCGTTTGCAACGCTGGACAGATATTATTCAGCGAGTTAATAATCAGCATAAATTATGGTCGAGTGATGAAGTGGCCAGTTATGATAAAAACTGGTTCTTAATACAGCGAGTTAAAGCACATCAAAAATTAAAACAATACCAGATAGCACTCTCTCAGTTGCAAAATCTACTCTGGAATATTGATGCCTATGTTAGTACAGATACCATTTCAATCTGGCGGCGTTTAGTTATTCGTAATTATATGGATACAGGAAAAATTGAAGATGCCCAACGTGCTATGCGTCGTTATCTGCAGGACTATGGTAGCGTTTCTGATGAAAATAATTCTCAGTGGAATATGTTACAGGCGCAATTGTTAATGCGGACTGGTCGATTTCAGGAAGTTATTCAGTTACTTTCCCATGCTGCAACAATTGAAGAAGAGAGCCTGCTACTTATAGCTAAAATAAAAGCCAGTGTTATATCGGCTGAATCAGTTGCCCTGCAGGTAAGTGAAAAATTATTAGATGAGAGCGTCTCTGAAGAGCAGCATACCGCTTATTATTATGCCCTGTTATTGTCAGCTATAAAGAACCATGATTTGATATTGCAGATTGAGGCTTTAGAAAATTTGCTATCAAGCCAGAACCTGTCTTATTTAGAAACTATTTTTGCAGACGTAAAAGAAACTGTTGATATTGATAAGTTATGGCAGGCTTATCAGAACTTTGGTTTTCAAATAGCAAATCAGCATGGTTTGCTACGAGGTGATGATGAGGCCTGGTATTTAAGTGCAGGGAATCTGTTTGAACAAAATCCTTTGTATGCAAAAGTTTTATATGTTGTGCTGGCTTTTAATGCGCAACAGCAATATCACAAAACCATTGCTTTTCAGCAGTTAATTCTTTTGTTAGAGAAAAATAAAACCAAACTGGAACTCATTAATAAATTATTTATGAAGAGCCAGCAGATAACGGATATTGAACAGGTGCCTGCAACAGTACGTTATCGTCTGGTAGATTATGCCTTATCCCGTGCTGATTTAAAATCAGCAGCAAAATTAATGGAAAAGTTACAGCAGCCCCCTGAAGGAAAAGATATTTTTGACTGGGGTTTGCGTCGGGCACGTATTTTAATTTTAGGCGGCCAGTATAAAGAAGGCTTTCAGATTTTAAATAATCTGGTAACCGCAGACAAAGAAATTACTGAATCACAGATTGATCAATACATGCAGGTAATTTTTGATTTACAGAATATACAGCAACATGACCTGGCGCTATCTGCATTTTCAAAACTGGATCAATACCCATTAAATAAAAAATTACAGAGAGAAATTGCTTACTGGAAGGCTGAATCTTTTCAGGCCAAAGCTGAATATGAGCAGGCCGCGTATCTTTATTTGAAATCAGCAAAACCACTGGATAATACCTATGATCCCTGGTATCACACGGCCAGTTTCAAAGCTGCGGAAAGTCTGTCTCAGGCAGGCTTAATTGATGATGCAAGAAGGCGTTATGTTTTGTTGCTTAAAATAACAGGCAATGCAGCACGTAAAGCGGTTATACGCCAACGATTACAGCAGTTGCGATTGCAGCAAAGTAAACAATTACAAAATAATAGTGTCTCAGAATTTAAGCGTTCATTTGCGGACTAATGTTTTTAGGTTTTTATAAATGTTTGAATTTATTATCTCTACGCTTTTTGTTTCATTAAAGATTTGTTGTACAGATGAGTCTGTGATTTCAGTTGAGTTTGCAGGCACAGCTAAATCACCCTCTCTGAGCCTCCAGGGGTTGGCCAGACAGGTTGAGGCGCAAATTAAAAATTACTGTCACTCTTCCAGAAATGTATTTGATCTTCCTGTGCAACTGGAAGGTACTGATTTTCAAAAGAAAGTCTGGAAGGCTTTGCAAAAAATCCCTGTGGGTCAGGTTAAAACCTATGGTGAATTAGCTGCTGAGCTGAACACGTCACCTAGAGCGGTTGGCAATGCCTGCCGAAGAAATCCGATACCATTTATTATTCCCTGCCACAGGGTGGTGTCAAAAACAGGGATTGGTGGTTTTTCAGGTGCTACTGAGGGCGAATATTTAGTTATAAAACGTAAATTATTGCGCCATGAAGGGGTTGAAATCTAGCGGAATTACCCCATTTAAAGCGGCAGATTCAATATAGGAGTTAAAGATGACTGTAGAAGCGTATAAAGAAACCCTGGAATTCCAGGCTGAAGTTAACCAGCTATTAAAATTAATGATTCATTCCCTGTATTCAAACAAGGAAATTTTTCTTCGTGAATTAATATCTAATGCTTCGGATGCCTGCGATAAATTACGCTTTGAAGCTCTGGGTAAAGATGATTTGTATGAAGGTGATGCAGATTTAAATATCCATATTTCTTATGATAAAGATAATAAAACCATTACTGTAATAGATAATGGTATTGGCATGTCACGTGATGAATTAGTCGAAAATATCGGCACTATTGCTAATTCAGGCACTAAAAAATTCATAGATTCTCTTAGCGGCGATCAGCTTAAAGATTCACATTTGATTGGTCAGTTTGGCGTGGGTTTCTATTCTACATTTATTGTTGCAGATAAAGTGATAGTTAAATCCAGACGGGCTGGCCTATCTGCTGATCAGGGCGTTATGTGGGAATCAACTGGTGAAGGTACTTATACGCTTGAAACTGTTGAGCAGGAGAAACATGGAACAGAAATTATTCTACATATAAAGGAAGGCGAAGAAGAGTTTCTTGATGGCTGGCGTTTGCGCAATATTATCCACACTTATTCTGACCATATTTCATTGCCGATTCTTATGCCTAAAGAAGCAACAGGCGAAGATGAAAAAGAAGATGCAGTATTAGAAATTGAAACTGTTAATAAAGCATCCGCGTTATGGGTAAGAGCCAAAAAAGATATTAAAGAAGAAGAGTATAAAGAATTTTATAAGCATGTTTCCCATGATTTTGAAGAGCCAATGAAATGGTCGCATAATCAGATTGAAGGCAATATGTCCTATACCTCATTACTCTATATTCCCAGTCATGCACCTTATGATCTTTATGAGCGAGATCGCAAACAGGGCATAAAACTTTATGCTAAACGCGTGTTTATTATGGATGAAACAGAGCATCTAATGCCGACCTATCTGCGTTTTATTCGCGGTGTGGTTGACTCCGATGATTTGCCATTAAATGTTTCACGAGAGATTCTTCAGCACAATCGTATTATTGATAAAATAAAATCAGCTTCGGTTAAAAAAGTTTTAGGCATGCTGGAATCCATGGCTAAAAATGACAAGGAGCAATATGCAAAATTCTGGAGTGCATTTGGACAGGTGATGAAAGAAGGTCCTGTTGAAGACTTTGCAAATAAAGAGCAAATATCAAAACTACTGAGGTTTAGCTCAACACAAACTGATTCTGAAGTTCAGGATGTATCGCTTGAAGATTACATCTCAAGAATGAAAGAAGGACAGGAAACTATTTACTTTATTACTGCAGAAACTTTTGCAGCTGCAAAAAACAGTCCGCATCTGGAAGTATTCAGACGTAAAGGTATCGAAGTTTTATTAATGACAGACCGAGTTGATGAATGGCTGGTTGAGCATGTAAAAGATTTTGATGGAAAAAAATTACAGTCTATTGCCAAAGGTGATTTAGATCTGGGTGCTATTGAAGATGAAGAAGATAAAAAAGCACAGGAAAAAGCAGAGGGTGACTTTAAAGATGTTATTGAAAAAATAACCGAATGCTTAAAGGATAAAGCAAAAGAAGTTCGCGTGACTCATCGCCTAACAGATTCTCCTGCATGTTTAGTGCTTGATCAGAATGATATGGGGCTGCAAATGCAGCAGATTATGAAAGCCGCAGGGCAGAATATGCCAGAAAGTAAGCCTGTTCTGGAACTGAATCCACAGCATTCGCTTATTGCCAAATTAAAAGACATGAGTGATGAGGAAGCACTGAATGACTGGTCACAACTGTTATTTGATCAGGCAATGCTGGCAGAAGGTGGCCAGTTAGATGATCCAGCCGCATTTGTTAAACGTATGAATCAAATGCTACAGCAATAAAATGCTCATAGTATTTTTGATAAATACGGCAGAGAATAAAGGGCACACTTGTTTATAGTGTGCCCTTTTTGTTGAAAATCATGCATTTATGAGCTAAATATAGAGAGTTGGGGAGATGGTTTTTTAGAGGATGTTCTTTTAATTTTAGCGGAGACGGCATGAGAATTTACCGCTCATTAATATCAGTTTTAATCTGTAGTTTAATCACTTTTTATATTCCATCTGTCATACAGACAGCTGAAGCTGCACCCACAACATTTAAAGTTAAAAAACGCTTTTTATATATTCAGCCAGGGCAAACCATCTTTAGTATTGTAAAAGTTCTTTATCCCGATCAGAAAGATAAATGGCCAGAAATCATCAGAAAAATTGTCAAAAAAAATCCACATGCATTTGAAAATAAACAGGCAACAAGAATTATTGTGGGTCAGAGAATAGAATTACTTTCATTAAGCTCAAAAGTAAAACCTGTACAGGCGGTAGCGGTGTACACAGGCCCTGAGGCTGTTGGTCAGGTTATGATATCCAGAGGAAAAACATTTTCCATATCCACTAAAGACAAACGACATGATTTAAAAGTAGGCAGTGAAATTTATGTGGGTGATAGACTGTATACAGGTATGGAAGGTTATTTGAGATTAAATATGATTGATGATGCAAAAATTGATTTGCGTTGCAATAGTGAAATGATTATTGAAGATTACCGTTTATTGCGTGCAGGAAATCGCAGTATTATTTACTTATTAAAAGGCAGTCTGAGAAAAATCACGGGCAGTATTGGAAAGTTTGCGGATGATGTTTATGAAATGAAAACACCCATGTCAACAGTTGGCGTACGTGGAACAGACTATGCATTACGGGTACTGCAGGCTTATGGTTGTGATGGTAGTGTAGATGTGAACAGCAAAGGTTTGTTTGTAAAAGTTAATCAGGGCAGCATTGATTTAAAAAATAAATCAGGTTCAGTCGCTTTAAATGCGGGTGATGCAGCGCATGTGACGGGTGATGATAAAAAACCACAACCCATTCAGGTTGGTGATGGTGTATTTGATGCAGCTAAAGAAGGTGATGAAGATTCTTCATGGTGGTGGTGGCTGTTAGGCATTATTGTTATCGCTGCCGCAGCATAAACTTATATTGTCAAATAAATGAAAGAAGAAATAGAAAAACAACGGCTGGATAAATGGCTATGGGCGGCACGATTTTTTAAAACACGTGCCCTGGCATCTGAAGCGGTTACAGGCGGAAAAGTGCATTTAAATGGTGATCGGGTAAAGCCAGGGCGAACTATAAAAATAACAGACCGATTAACCATAACCAAAGGTCAGTTTGAGCATGATGTCATTGTTCAGAAACTAAACTCAAAGCGACGGCCTGCTAAAGAAGCACAGTTGTTATACGAAGAAACAGAAGCAAGCATTAAAATCAGGGAAGAAAAATCAAAAGAAATAAAAGCCATGAATGCTCAAATGGTATTTACAGAAAAACGACCCAGCAAAAAAGATCGCCGACAGATTGTGCGTTTTAAACGCAAACAAAATTCCTGATTTAGATGCAGTAATTATTATATTGCTGGTAGTTGGTAATGTCTCAAACTAGTTATGCGCTGATTTCCAAATAATTTCACTTGAACCAGTAGAAAGCAGCTGGCTGTTATTTTACCAGGGAAAAGACAGCCGTTTTCTGGTGTTCTGTCCATCCCCAGGCAAATCAGGTTTAAAATCTTTTGGCCTTAAAGACCCGCAACAGGATATAAGTCGATATTCAGGTCTGTCTATACGCATCAAGTGGTTTCTATTTTTTTCCTAGTGCTTTTTTCTAGTGCATGCACTACAATTGGGCGCTTTATAAATATGCTTAAGAAACCCACACAAAGGGCTTTTGCCTGTTTTTGGTGCATCGCACTTTAGTAGTGCAATGGGTGTTGCCGTTACTTTTAAACTGGAATTTTAGACGTGTTTTTCTTAAGTGAGTGATATTTATTATTTCCCTTGTTAAATGAAAAGGTGATACAAAAATGCAATTAAAAAGAATAATAAAGCTGATGCCATTGTTGGCACTGTTGTCTGCATTATTTCCTCAGGCTGTTTTTGCAGAAGATGTGTTAAATGCTGCTGATACAGCATGGATTATGACAACCACAGCACTGGTTCTGTTTATGACATTGCCGGGCCTGGCCTTGTTTTATGGTGGGCTGGTTCGTTCAAAGAATGTTTTGTCTATATTAATGCAGTGTTTTGCCATTGCAGGCATTAGTTCTATTTTGTGGTTTATTGCGGGCTACAGTCTGGCTTTTGGTGAAGGTAATGCCTTTATTGGGGATTTTAGTAAAGCCATGCTGGCGGGCGTGGGTAAAGATGCCTTATCTGGCAGTATTCCCGAATCTTTGTTTATGATGTTTCAGATGACATTTGCCATTATTACGCCTGCGCTGATTATTGGTGGTTTTGCAGAGCGTATGAAATTTTCTGCGATGTTGCTATTTAGTGCTATCTGGTTAATGTGCGTTTATGTGCCTGTGACTCATTGGGTATGGGGTGGCGGCTGGCTTCAACAGATGGGCTTATATGATTTTGCGGGAGGCACAGTGGTACATATTACTGCCGGTGTTGCAGCACTGGTTGCCGCTATTGTTATAGGGCCTCGTAAAGGTTTTCCGGAAACAGCCATGATGCCACATAACATGACTATGACCATTGCTGGTGCAGGCATGCTCTGGGTTGGCTGGTTTGGTTTTAATGGCGGCAGTGCGCTTGCTTCCAATGGCGATGCTTCTATGGCTATTCTGGTTACCCATATTTCTGCGGCTACCGGCGCTATGACCTGGCTGGTTATTGAGTGGATTCGCTTTGGTAAGCCCAGCGCTTTGGGTGCTGTAACCGGTATGGTTGCTGGTTTAGGTACAATTACACCTGCATCGGGCTTTGTTGGGCCGGGTGGCGCTTTGATTATTGGCCTGCTGGCGGGAATTGTTTGTTTCTTTGCGACACAATATATCAAACGCGTACTGAAAATTGATGATTCACTGGATGTATTTCCAGTGCATGGTGTAGGTGGCATTATGGGAACATTGCTGGCAGGCGTGTTTTCAGCAACCAGTTTAGGCCTTTTCAGCGGCTATGGTTTTGCTGATGGCATTGAGACTATGGGCAGCCAGCTGGGCGTTCAATTTGTTGGTGTTATTGCAACAGTGGTTTTTACAGCGGTTGTAACCTGGGTGATTCTTAAAGTTGTGGATGCAGTGGTAGGGCTACGTGTTTCAGAAGATGAAGAAATTGAAGGTCTGGATATCGTGCTTCATGAAGAGCGCGGATATGATCTGTAATCAGAACTGGGAATCTCTTATCAACCAGACTTAATCACTGATTTTCAGAGATTTGTTTTTCCTTAAAAGGCAGCACTATTGTGCTGCCTTTTTCTTTTGCTTCGGATTTTTGTCTACTATGTTATTATTCCTTTTTTATTCAACTACTTGTGACTAGACAAATCTATTAAACATATATGACCAGCCCCACTATAATCCCTCGTTCAGATCACAGAATATCTCGTGATAATATTGATGATAATGCTTTAAAAGTACTTTATCGTCTGCATCGAGCGGGTTATCGCGCCTTGCTGGTGGGCGGCAGCGTCAGAGATATGTTACTAAACCATGTGCCTAAAGATTTTGATATTGCGACAGATGCACATCCAGAACAGGTAAAAAAGATATTTGGTAATTGCCGTTTGATTGGTCGTAGATTTCGGCTGGCGCATGTTTTTTTTGGCCGTGAAATTTTTGAAGTCGCTACCTTTAGAGCCAGTCATGATAAGCCAGATGTTGATCGTGTTCATGATGATTCAGGTCGTATTCTTCGAGATAATGTTTATGGAAATATTGAAGATGATGTCTGGCGGCGTGATTTCACAGTCAATGCTTTGTACTATGACATTGCCGATTTTTCAGTGGTGGATTATGCCAATGCCATGGAAGACATTAACAGCAAAACGATTAGATTAATTGGTGATCCGCAAACACGTTATCGTGAAGACCCCGTGCGTATGTTACGTGCCGTTCGTTTTGCGGCCAAGTTAGGTTTTAGTATTCATACTGACACTGAACAGCCTATATTTGAACTGGGTCATTTGTTAAAAGATATTCCTCCCGCAAGATTGTATGAAGAAATATTAAAATTATTTCATTCAGGCAAAGCGGTTGTTTGTCTGGAAATGCTGAGAAAATATAATTTATTACAATACCTGTTTCCACAGACTGACCAGTCATTAAATAGTGGAGACACAATTTTTGAAGATTTTCTTCATCATGCGTTGAATAGTACTGACTCACGTATCAATGAAGGTAAACCTATAACGCCAGCATTTTTATTTTCTGCCATGTTATGGAAATCGGTTACGCAGCGAGCGGAGTCATATCAGCAGGATAATGTTTCCGCTTCAATTGCTATGCAAAATGCCATGTCAGACATAATTGGCCAACAGGTAAAAATATGTTCTATCCCTCGCCGTTTTAGCATGGTGATAAGAGACATATGGCAGCTGCAACATCGTTTTGTATACCGCCATGGTCGTCGGGCACGTACATTATTGCAACAGCATAAATTTAGAGCCGCTTATGATTTTATGTGTCTGCGAAGTAAGGCAGGTGAAATCAATGATGATAGTTGTGAGTGGTGGACCAATATTCAAAGCATGACTTCAGAGCAGCAGGAACGTTTGTTACAGCCAGTGAAGAATCCACCAAAAAAACGTAAACCCCAAAAGAAATAAAAAATAGATTTATTTGTCATTCCCGCATGTTTTTAGCGGGAATCTAGCGTTTTACAATTGTTAGATTCCGGCTTAAAAATATATTGGAATACGAGAGATGATTTAATCGGATAGCAATGTAATGGCTATAGCATATATTGGTCTGGGCAGTAATTTAGATAAGCCGTGTCAACAACTTATTAAAGCAAGAGACTCGTTGGCTGGTATAGAAGAAACTAAACTGTTAGCCGATTCGGGATTATTCCAAAGTAAGGCGATGACAATGCCTGATGATAATCAACCACAGGCAGATTATATTAATGCTGTTGTTAAGTTGCAGACATTATTACCCCCTCATGCTTTGCTGGATAAATTACAGGCCATAGAAATAAAACAGGGCAGGGTACGTAGTAGACGATGGGCTGCCAGAACATTGGATCTGGATATTCTTATGTATGATGATTTACAAATTAATGATGAGCGATTAACCCTGCCTCATCCCGGTATATCAGAAAGAGATTTTGTATTGTATCCATTGAGTAAAATTGAAAATAATTTGAATATAGTTGGGCAAGGCGAGTTGAGTATGTTGCTTGGCAATGTATCAGCTGAAAATATTAAATACCTCGGAGCGTTTAGTGAGTAAGCCTGGGTATATTGTTATTGAAGGGCCAATAGGTGTTGGTAAAACAACACTGGCAAAAAAACTTGCGGCAAGTTTTGATAGTGAGTTAATGCTGGAAGGTGCGGCAGAAAATCCCTTTATGGCCAAGTTTTATGAAAACCCTCGGTCAGCCGCTTTGCCAACACAGTTATTTTTTTTGTTGCAACGTGCGCGACAGATGCAGGAATTTCGACAGGGTGATATGTTTAGTCCGGTTCGTGTATCTGACTTTTTAATGGAGAAAGATCGTCTGTTTGCAGAGCTGACACTGGATGATGATGAGCTTAAATTATATGAACAGGTTTATGAGCAACTCACTTTTGATGTGCCTGTTCCTGATTTAGTTATTTATTTACAGGCTCCCGTAGAAGTATTATTAGAAAGGGTTAATCGTCGCGGCATAAAACATGAGCGATTAATTGAATCGGTTTATTTGCAGCGATTATCTGAATCTTATATTGAGTTTTTTTATCATTATAATGACGCGCCATTACTAATCGTTAATGCTGCGGAAATAGATTTTGCCAATAATGAAAATGATTACCAGCAGCTGCTGGAAAGGCTTCGAATAATTCGAAGTGGTCGGCATTATTTCAACCCAACGCCAGATTTATTATGAGGGATTTAACATGAGTGTACACACTGACATGACTCCTCGCATCACTGTGCGAAAGCTGAAAGAAATGAAACAGAAGGGTGAAAAGATCGCCTGCCTTACCGCTTACGATGCCAGTTTTGCTCAGGTGCTGGATAATAATGGTGTTGATGTGGTTCTGGTGGGTGATTCTCTGGGCATGGTTATTCAGGGCATAGACACTACATTACCTGTCACCATGGATGAAATGGTATACCACGGCCAGGCTGTTGCCAGAGGTTTAAAACATGCTTTTCTGATACTGGATATGCCGTTTATGAGTGATGCATCCATTGAACAGGCGGTTGAAAATGCCGGGCGATTTATGAAACAGGCCGGTGCAAATATGGTGAAAATGGAAGGTGGGGCAGATCAGAAAGAACTGGTGAGCACACTTACGCGTCTGGGGATTCCCGTCTGTGCGCATATAGGTTTACAGCCACAAAGAGTACATAAGCTGGGTGGCTATCGTGTGCAGGGTCGTGACTCAGATGAAGCCGAACGTATGATGGAAGATGCGCGAGTACTGCAGCAGGCGGGTGCAGATATGTTATTACTGGAATGTGTGCCTGCAGAACTTGCAAAACGTATTACAGATGAAGCTGATATTCCTGTAATAGGCATAGGCGCAGGGAATGCCTGTGATGGTCAGATACTTGTACTTTATGATATTTTGGGTATCTCTACAGGCAGAGTGCCTAAGTTTGCCAAAAACTATATGAAAGAAGCAGATGATATTGCAGCGGCTGTGCAGCTCTATGTTGATGAAGCAAAGCAGGGTTTATTTCCTACGGCAGAGCATAGCTTTTAGAGAAGATTAAAGGCTAAATGTCTTAAAATAACCTGTTGCGGGCCTCTAAGGCCAAAAGATTTTAAACCTGATTTGTCTGGGGATGGGCCGCCAAAAAACGGCGGTCTGTCCCCAGGCACGATCAATCAAATGGTTGTTCAGCTTATGACTAGCTTAAGACACTCAGATTATTATGAATATTCACAAAACTATAAAATCCATTAGAACCCAGGTAAATCAGTGGAAATCATCCGGCTTATCTGTGGCCTTTGTACCCACTATGGGTAATTTGCATGCAGGGCATCTGGCACTGGTTGAGAGAGCCAGGTCAAACGCTGATAAGGTTGTTGTTAGTATTTTTGTTAACCCTCTTCAATTTAATGAAAGTTCAGACTTTGATAGCTACCCAAGAACGCTAGAGCAGGACAGTGAAAAACTGGAGCAAGCCAGTGTCGATGCCCTGTTTCTGCCATCTGCTGATGAAGTTTATCCACATGGTATGGACGAGAGCACAAAGGTTATTGTGCCCGGTTTAAGTGAGGTCTTAGAAGGTGAATCCCGTCCAGGGCATTTTACGGGTGTTACTACCATTGTTAATAAGCTATTTAATATGGTGCAACCAGATAGTGCTTTTTTTGGTGAAAAAGACTTTCAGCAACTGATTTTGATTCAACGTATGGTGGATGATCTGGATATGCCCATAAAAATAGAAGCTGTCGCAACCCTGAGAGAAGATGATGGGCTGGCCATGAGTTCGCGTAATAGCCGTTTATCTAAACAGCAGCGCCCCAGTGCTAATGCGCTATACAAGGCATTAACTCATATTAGAGAGATGCTTCAGCAGAAGCAGGTGATGGATATTCAGTATTATGCTCAACTGGAGAATTCGGCTATGGATTTTGTACAGAAACAGGGGCTGGATATTGAGTATATTGCTATTCGGTGCGTAAATGATCTGACTAAACCTTCTCTAAATGAACAATCTCTGGTTGTATTAGGTGCTGCCAGATTAGGCCAAACACGCTTAATTGATAATATTTCATTTACCCCTGTATAAGGGGGGGCTTTAAATTTATAATAATCTTACAAAAGACATTGCAGCAGCTACTCCTTCGTTGATAATACTCTCCAATTGCCTCATAATTTCACTTTAGACACAGAACACTGTATTACAGGAAATTTTCATGCATTTAATCATGCTTAAAGCCAAGCTACATCAAGCCAGAGTAACCCATTCCGAGCTGGAATATGAGGGATCCTGCGCTATTGATGGTTTATTACTGGATGAAGCGGGTATTAAGGAATATGAGCAAATCCATATTTATAATCTGGCCAATGGTGAGCGGTTTACCACATACGCTATTCGTGGTCAGAATGGCAGTGGCATGATTTCAGTTAATGGTGCAGCTGCGCATAAAGCTAATCCCGGTGATCGAGTGATTATCTGTAGTTATGTACAGCTGGATCAGAAAGAAGCGGCAAACTTCAAGCCCAAGCTGGTTTATTTAGATGAGCAAAATAATATCACTAGAACCAGTGACCAAATACCTGTTCAGGTCGCTTAAAATAAGCTGTTTGTTTTCAATGATTTTTTCTATTTGTCATCCATCGGCTGTGCTCGGGATGACAAACAGAAAGAATAAGCCCTGTTCTTTGAAGACCAGAGATCTAAAGTGTCGAAGCCATTATTGCTCTATTCCTGCCTTCCTCCTTGGCTTTGTATAAGGCCTTATCTGCTTCTTCAATAAGTTCTTTTCCATCCATTAGTTTATTCTTTGTCGTCGTCGCTATACCGAGACTAATAGATACATGGTCTGCTGTATCTGATGAGTTATGCTCAATACAAAGATCTTCTATTGATTTACGTGTGCGATCAGCAACGGCATAAGCATTTTTTTCTTCTGTTGCAGGTAAAACCATTACAAATTCTTCACCACCATAACGTGCAGCCATGTCATCTGTATTCTTACACTGTTTTTCTATGGTTTTAGCTACTTTAATTAGACAGTCATCACCGCCCTGGTGGCCATAAGAATCATTGTAAAGTTTAAAATGATCAATATCGATTAATACAAGGCTAAGAGGGGCTTCTGTTGTTCTTGTTTTTTCCAGTTCTTCTTCCAGCGTTTCATCAAAGTGGCGGCGGTTAGGTATGCTGGTTAATCCATCTAGCATAGATAGTTTATGTAATTTCAGATTACTTTTTTCCAGTTGTTTTTTCATTTCACGTAAAGCAAAGAATGCAGCATCACGTTCAGTTTGCATAATGTAATTTTTTGCATGTGAACGAATGCGGGCTATCAATTCAATCTTATCGGGTAGTTTCACCAGGTAATCACTGGCACCGTAATTAAAAGCATCACTTTTAATTTTTGGGTCTTCTTTTGAAGATAAAACAATAACTGGTATGTCCTTTGTTGAATGGTTAGCTTTGTAAAATCTAACCAGTGTCATACCATCTACGTCTGGCATGACCAGGTCCTGTAAAATAACAGTGGCATCTATATCTATAGCTGTATCGATTGCTTTCGATGGGGTATCACAAAAATGGAAATGAATATCTTTTTCATCTTCCAGCATGCGCCGAATTCCTTCACCTATTATGGCCTGATCATCTACCAGCAATACATTAATGATGGTATCCATAGTTTGTTTGCTGTTTGTGTTTTCTGACACGATTAAATCTCGCTTTATGTGATCCTGGATTAATCAGTTGACCGCTTAGAGCTGAAGTGGCTTGCTGATCTTTCAGGTTAAAATTAAAAACTGTTAATCCATCCATAGGTTGCTTCCCCTACACCCAAAATCACACCTCCAGAAGCACACTTAGCTATGCTAAAAAACTCACAAAGGACGAGCCATTTGTTCCTTTTTTAGCTACGCTAATTGCATTTCTGGAGGCATGCTTTTGGGTGTTCAACTAATTAATCCAGGATGATAGCTTTATTTATAGCATCGCCAATTTTATCAATGGGTAGTATTTTTGATGCTGCATTTAATTCTATGGCGGCTTTAGGCATGCCATAAACAGCGCACGTTGCTTCATCCTGAGCAATGGTAAACATGCCACGGTTATTAAGTGATAATAGACCACTTGCGCCGTCTCTTCCCATTCCGGTAAGTAATATTCCCACTATTTTATTAGGCCAGTGAGTGATGGCGCTTTCAAAAAATGCATCAACAGAAGGCCGGTAAGGATAGTCGACAGGCTCAGGCGTGTATCCAAAACGGCCATTCTCTTTCAAAATAAGGTGGTCATCAGTGCCTGCAATATAAACAATTCCTGATTCTGGTTTATGATCGTCTTTGGCTATTTCAACTTTTATATCAGTTTGTTCATCAATCCATTTCACCATGCCGCGGCTGAATTGATTGTCCATATGTTGAATTATTACAACAACTGCATGTATATCAGGTTTTAATTTTGACAGCACATTTACAAGAGCGGCAGGGCCCCCAGTTGATGAGCCTATGGCAATTAATGGCAGATCCTGCTCAATTGTAATCTGAGTCTTTCTTTGGCGTTTATTTGCGCTTTTGTGTAGATAACTAATATTTTTAATTTTTCTTTTTAGTTCCTGTATGGATTCAGGGTCATCAGTGGCAGGTTCATTAAGTGCATCCAGAGCACCGGCTGACATAGCTTCAAAAATTTTTCCAGGTTGTTTTTTTATAGACTGGCTGATAACAACAATTGTTGTTGATGCATCGGCCATTAAAATTTTAATGGTTTCGCTGCATGATGTATCAGGTAAAGTAAGTTTAAATAAGATAAGATCAGGTAAATTTTGTTTTGACTGTTCAATTGCTGTCTGACCATTAGTTGCTGTCCATATTACTTCATGGCCAATATCCACCAGTAAATAGTGAAGAAAATGAGTGCTTTCCAGGTTGTCATGAACTATGCCTACACGCATTATTCAGGATCTCCAATTAAGTCACGTACGGCATCAACTAATGTTTCATCATGGAAGCTGCCTTTGGTTAGATAGTAATCTGCACCCGCTTCCAGTCCTCTCTGTTTATCTTCTGGTCTATCTTTATATGAAACCATCATAACGGGTGTGTTACGAAGCGATGCGTCATTTTTTATTAGAGTGACAAATTCAATGCCATTCATACGAGGCATGTCAACATCAGATATAACCAGTGCATAATCGCCGGTTCTAACTGTATTCCAGCCATCGACACCATCTATAGCGACATCAACAGTATAGCCGCGTGACTCAAGTAATTTTTTCTCAACTTCACGAACAGTTAAAGAGTCATCAACAACAAGGATACGTTTAAGGTTAGCGCCAGAACCTGCGCCTGTACCAACCTTTACAATATTCTTGCCTGAAACAATATCCTGAATACTCTGAATTAAATCATCAACATCAAAAACAAGAATAGGTTCTCCATCATCTGTTAATGCAGATGAATTAATATCTTTAATTTTCCCTAAACGAGAATCCAGAGGCCTTAAGGCAAGGCCGCGTTGACCAATCATTTCATCGACAACAAGGCCATATAAATTATTCCAGTCACCCACAATAACAATGGATAAGAAATTACTATCTGTGTCACTACTGGTTGTTCCCAGTATTTGTGCAGTGTGAATAAGGCCAACGTGTTTTTCATCAATGGTGATGTATTGCTTGTCTTCAAGAACAGAAATTTCTTTCTTATTAATTGTAATAAGATTATGAATGGCAGCCAGGGGAAAGGCATATAATTCATTATTTATTTTTACTAATAAACTACGAATAACAGACAATGTTAAAGGCAGTTCCATCTGGATTTTCATGCCATGACCAAGTTCTGTTGTGGCGTGCAATTTTCCACGCATTTCCTGTAGTGAGCTGTGTACTACATCAAGCCCAACGCCACGGCCAGAAATTTCAGTTACCTTGTCTTTAGTTGAAAAGGCAGGCAGGAAGAGAAAATCTAATAACTCAGATTTTGATAAACTTTCTGCCATGGTTTTACTAACCAGTTTTTTATCCAGAACTTTATTGCGAATCATTTCAATGTTAACACCACGACCATTGTCTGAGACTGTAATTGAGAGTCGGCCTGCATTATGTGCCGCTTCAAGAGTGATTATTCCCTGTTCGGGCTTATCTTTCTGTATGCGTTCTTCAGGCGTTTCAATGCCATGGTCTATAGCATTTCGTATCATATGATTAATGGGTGCTTCTATCTTCTCAAGTATTTCTCTATCGACCTGAGTATCTTCACCAATAATAACCAGCTTTATTTTTTTATTTAATGATTTGGCAATATCTCGAACCATACGTTTGTAGCCCTGAGTACTGTCTTTAAATGGGCGCATACGGCTAGAAATTATTTCATGATTAATTCGAGCAGTTAAATTACTTGAGCGGCGGTCAAAGTCGTCAAGTTCAATTATTTGAGTGGTTAGTTTATCCCTGTAGTTGGATGCTTTTAACTGAATGTTAGAAATAAGATTATGTTCCAGATCAGTTAATTTTTTATCTTCAAGTACATTTCTTAATCGATCAATAGTATCTATTAATTCATTATGTTTTTTCTTAAGGCCAAGCATAGAATCTGAAAAGTTTCTGACCCAGTTAGATGTTACTGATAATTCACCAGCCAGACCCATTAGGTTGTTAATACGTTTTGCGCTCACTCTTACAATAGAGTCAGTGCTGTTTGTGGTAGATTCCAGTTCTGGTCTTTTTTCTGGCTCAGGTTGTCCCTGATTTTTGGTTACTATTTGTGTTTTTTTATTGCCAGAATATTTTCCTGATTCTATTTTATTAAGTTCTGTTATTAGTTTATGGACAGGAGTGCTATTTTCCTTTGTCCAGCCTGCATGCTCATTGTTACTTAGAGCTGAAATTGTTTTTAAAATATCTGTGCATTGTAAAAATATATCTGTATATACTTCATTAATAATTATTTTTCCACTTTGCGCAACAACAAAGCAGTCTTCCATTGCATGAGCCAGTTTTACAACAGATTCAATGCCAAGGAGCCTGGCTGCGCCCTTAATCGAATGTGATGCTCTCATTAGCTTTTCAAGATATTGTGCATTCTGAGGATCTTCCTCTAATGATAGAAGTCCATCGGATATTACTTCAATATTATTTTCTAATTCTGTTTTAAACAGATCCAGCATAGCTGGGTCAATGTCTGAAGGTATAGAAAATATTTCATAAGACAGATGTTCATTATCTTCTTCAATTACTAGCTCTGATTCTTGTTCAATGTTTTTATCGGGTTTATTGTCAGTTTTGGCAGAGGCTGTGTCTTTATTGTTTAATATATTTTCAAGTTGCTTAATTAATGCTTCAATTTCGGTAAGTATTTCGTTGGCAGGATTTTCATGTTGAGCTGCATTAAATTTTGAAATCTTATTCAGAAAATCAACAGACTTTATAAAAATATTAATATGAGATGAGTCTATTTCTATTTTATTTTCCTGTGCTGCAACAAAGCAATCTTCCATTGTGTGAGAAAGTTTGATTGCCAGATTGACATTAACAAGACGAGCGGCACCTTTTATTGAATGTGATGTGCGCATCATTGTTTCAAGTGATTTGTCTATGTCATCACAGTCTTCAAAGTTTAATAGTGTATCCATTAATGATGATGCCTGTGTCTCTACTTCAAGATTAAATAGATCAAGCATGGACTCATTAACTTTATCGCTCATGATATATTCCTGTGGAGAGCGCTAAATAAAAGTTCTGAATCAAGCAGGCCAATATGTATTTCGTTTTGTTTTATAACACCTTTTATAAAATTAGAAGAGGAGTTGTTTACAGTTGATGGTGTGTTTTGAAGATCGTCCGGGTCATACTTTAGTGTGTCTTTAACTTCAGATACAGGGAATGCAAAGCACTCGCCATTGTCAGAAATTACAATGTAGCGTTCATGGATAACTTTATGTTGAGTTTCTAATGTTTCTGTTTTATGCAGTTTAAATAAGTAGCCTAAAGAGACGCTTAGCAATAATTCGCCTCTTACATTGACCAGTCCTCGAAGAATCTGGTTTTTTCTATGAGGTAGTGAATGATGCTTGTCGCATTGAGTAATCTCTCTAACAATATTTGATGGCAAAGCAAACCACTCATTGCCTATACGAAAGACCAGTGCAGACTGTTGGTTATGGTCATCATTGGCTCTTGGTTTTTTAAGATTGCTTGTCCACTCTTCAATGTAGATGCTGTCAGTTTCACGATCAAGAAGTAAGCGACCTGCATTAGAGTAAACTGAGCAGTTATGACAATGTGTTAATTTATTCAGTTCTGGGCATTGAGGTGCCTCACTTCCCCATATGCCTATAGTATTCCAGCAATCTTTAATGTTGTTATCTTGCATATCAGGTTTGTCTTAGTGTTTTATAGAGCGTTCAGCCCTATCTTTTAGTCGCTTGCTTGCTACAATGTCTCCCTGTTGTTCAACAATATAGGAGAGATGAATAAGTGTTTCGTAATGTTTTGGATTCATATAAAGTGCTTTTCTATAGAGATCGTCTGCCAGTTCTGTTTTTCCTGATGCCTCGCTTATTAGGCCAAGTAAAAAAAATGATTCGCTGTGGTTGCCCTGATCTTCAATGTGTTGAAGGCATAATGACTCAGCTTCATTAAAGTGCCCACTATCAGCAAGCTTCCTGGCTTTAATGAGCAAGTCATCTGTTGATGTAACTGGTTTCTGTTTTCTTTCTGTTTTTTTAGTTTGAATTGAATCTGTATCTGAAAATGCTTTTTTTCTGGTGATGGTTCTTTGTTTTGTTGTTATTTTATTTTCAATAAAATTATTTTTTTTGTTAAGTTCGACTGGTTTTCTTTGTTTGCTTTTTGAATTTTCTTTTGAACTGACTTTTACAAGGCAAAAGGTTTCATCTTTTTTTATAGTTTCAAATATATGTCCGGGAACAGAGCCGAATTCAGAGTGCCCAATAAATAAAGTGCCACTATCTGTTAATAGTTCATTAAGATTTGAAAATGCCCTGTCTTTTGTGGGTAGATCAAAATAGATTAATAAATTTCTGCATAGAATAAAATCGAACTTATTTTTAAAGAAGATAGTGTTCTTATCTAAAATATTAATCCGATTAAATTCAACTTTATTTTTTACGTTGCTGTTAATAATGTATTGTGTCTCTTCTTGCTTAAAATATTTGTCAATATATTCTTTTGCCATTTTTCCACGGAAAGAGTTTGTTCCGTAATAACCCTCGTGAGCAATTTCAAGAGAGTGGTAACTAATATCAACCGCCTGAATACTGAATGCTTTTTCAGGTATGCCATGTTCAAGAAGATACATGGATATAGAATAGGGTTCTTCACCTGTAGAACAGGGGATAGATAAAATATTGCAGATTTTATCTGGTTTATCTATCAGGTTTTTTCTAATGCCATTTAGTATGCTGACAAATGGTCTGTGATCACGGAAAAACCAGGTTTCAGGTATGA
>CAZFUY010000015.1:36131-38147 GCA_964522445.1 uncultured Thiotrichaceae bacterium
AAGATATGGCGAGTGTCTATCAGGTGTAGCATTTCATTATTATGTTTATAAATTTTTTCTAAAAAAGGTGTTTTCTCAGATTTTATACCAGAAGAAATAAGTTCATTCTCATTGCATTTAAGAACTTCGGTTACGCGTTCTGCAATTAAGCCAATGGGGCGAGAATTTAGATTCTCCGCTTCAGGTTCTATAATAATAATACGGCTCCCCTGATTTTTTGTGCATGTTCTTTTTTCAAAGAACTGGCAAAGATCAATCACAGGGGTTGGTTTTCCGCGATAATTAAAAATGCCGCTAATAATTTTATCAACCATAGGTATCTGATCCAGATTTATCAGTGGTATGACTTCAGTAATTTGATCTGTGTTTATACCGTAGCGTTCCTTGCCGATATTCATGGTAAGGATAAGCATGGGTTTAGTCTGTGACCTTGAACATGGATACACCTTCCTGTAATCCACGTGCTGCATCTTTTAACTGGTCAATAGATTGATTGGACTGGCTAAGTGATTCGGCAGTTTGCTGTGCCATTTCATTTAGTTGAATCATGCTTTCTTTTATTTGTTCAGCGCCTTCAGACTGTAAGCGTGTGCTTTCGTTAACTGTATCGAAGCGAGGCATTAGTATCTGCACCTGTTCAATAATATGCGCTAACTGTGATCCAACTTTGGCAACATCATTAACGCCCTGATTAACTTCTTCGGTAAATTTATCCATGCTCATTACGCCTGCGGATACAGCGGATAGCATTTCTTTTACCATTTGTTCAATATCCCATGTTGCTACAGCGGTCTGATCGGCAAGACGACGAATTTCAGTTGCAACAACAGAAAAGCCTCGACCATATTCACCTGCTTTTTCGGCTTCAATAGCGGCATTGAGTGATAGCAGGTTGGTTTGATCTGCAACACGATTGATGGTGGTTACTACTGTATTAATGTTGTCAGCTTTTTCACTTAATACAGCAAGTTTTGATGAAATTGAGTTGGTTGCCTGCTGCATCTGTTCCATGGTGGTTTCCATGGAAACCAGAGCGATGTGTCCTTCAGCTGCTGACTCAGCAGTGTTTTCTGCAACTTTTTTAACTTCATCCATGGTATTTAGCAGCTCTTTACCTGTGGCAGAAATTTCTGTCACAGTGGACATAATCTGATTAGTGCTTGCAGCCTGTTCAGCAACGGTTGCTTCCTGTTCTTTTGCTGTTGCTGCAATTTGTGTTGCAGATGAAGTGACCTGTATACCTGAAATCTGTACCTGCTTAACTAAATTATTCAGGTTTTCAAGCATGCTTCTTACGCCAGTGGCTACCTGTGAGACAGAGTCATTGCCAGAAAAAATCATCATGTCGCCAGTTAAATCACCTTTGGAAGCCATAGATACAATATCAACTATAAATTCAGCTTTGCCCTCAAAGTCAGTATTAACTTCTTTTTCACGTTCAACAATATCATCCAGCTCGGAAGCTAATATAAAAAATTTATTAATAGTTTGGCTGATTTCAGATTTTGATTTAGTGCTTTTTATTTTTGAACTGGATCTTTCTACCATGAACTCATTCATGACATTATCAATAGAATCAAGCCCAGCAGTGATGGCATTTGTTAATGGTCGAATAATATTGAGTTCAATCAGGTAATAGAGTGAAACAATAATGCCCATAGCCATAAGGACAAAAAAAGCTGATGTATCAAACCCCTGATTTTCTTTGAGTGTGTAAATAAAGGCTGTGCCGAGCAGGACCTGAGGAAAAGTAAACATGATGATGAGGCGCTGGCTAATGGATAGCTCGTTAAACTTTTTAATCAGATTTTTCATTATAGTTTTCTTTAATAAAGGTCTTCTATTAGAACTCCATATATTCCAATTTAGAAAACGGGTGTAAGTCTATGATTATATTAATAGACTATATGTAGCAGATTTTGAGGATTCAGCAAGTTGGGATGGGGTTTTAGTCGTTAGTTGTTAGTTGTTAGTTGTTAGTTGTTAGTTGTTAGTTGTTAGTTGTTAGTTGTTAGT
>CAZFUY010000015.1:38247-38321 GCA_964522445.1 uncultured Thiotrichaceae bacterium
TGTGTGATTTAACATAATCTATTCTGTCATCCCGAGCGCAGCCGAGGGATCTTACTACCCGGGTAACAAGATCC
>CAZFUY010000016.1:0-37894 GCA_964522445.1 uncultured Thiotrichaceae bacterium
TTGATTGATGAAATTACCAATACACGTGGCCGTGGTAATCGTGAATGTGTGGGTCAGGGTATTGCAAATACAGTGACTGGTTTCTTTGGTGGTATGGGTGGTTGTGCCATGATTGGCCAGAGTATGATTAATGTAAATTCAGGTGGTCATAAACGTTTGTCTGGAATTGCAGCCGCATTATTTTTATTAATGTTTATTTTATTTGCATCCAGTTTAATTGAACGCATTCCAATGGCCGCACTTGTGGGTGTTATGTTTATTGTTGTAATTGGCACATTTGAATGGTCCAGTTTTCGCATTATGGGAAAAATTCCTAAGCACGATGCATTTTTAATAGTTCTTGTTTCAGCAGTAACAGTGGCTACTGATCTGGCTATAGCTGTAGTGGTTGGTGTTATTGTTTCTGCACTGGTATTTGCATGGCAGCATGCAAAACACATTAATGTTAAAGGTTATGATGATAAATACGGTATTCGTATTTATGAATTAAATGGCCCGTTATTTTTTGGTTCAGTAAAACATTTCATGGATTTATTTGATCCAAAAAATGATCCGCAGGAAGTTATTATTGAGTTTCAAAATTCCCGTGTCGCAGATCATTCTGCAATTGAAGCGATAGATGCGCTTGCGGAAAGATATATTAAAGCAGGTAAGACATTACATTTTCGTCATCTAAGCCCTGAATGTCGTGAGCTATTAACTAAAGCGGGTGATCTGGTAGAAGTTAATATGATGGAAGATCCAACCTATCATGTTGCGGATGATCAGCTTGCTTAAATATTAATAAATAAACCTTTAAAACCGTTTCAGAATGATACAGAAAAGCCCGAAATATTTCGGGCTTTTCTGTTATGTACCGTATTATTTACTGAAGTACATAGGTTCGAGGAATGTGTGACTGAATATCACTTGCTGTATGTTTAACTAAATTTTTTGCTACTTCAGAAATAATGCTTTTATTTGTTTCACTACCAATATATTTTCTTAATTTCCCTAAAAAACTGGGTGGTGACATAATAATTAGTCGGCTAAATTCACCTTTATTGCGAGCAGAATCTAAATAGTTGCTAATGGTTCTAGCAAAGGTATTGCTTTCGTTATCTTTAGCATTAGACTGTGAAGTTAGTTTGTGACGACCCGGTGTTCGCCCCGGTAAGTCGGATGTTAAGTTCTGTTCATGGATTCTAGATGGCGTGTGTGCTAATCCTTGAAGTTCTTTTAAAGGTGAATTTCGTTTTTCTAATTCGAATATTTTAGCGCGGCTGCTTTCAGCTACGACGACCCAGGTTTTTGACATATGAACACTCCTTATAGTGTTTAATCGTTATTTAAATTTGTCAGGAAATTAAAAATAAAAATACTCCTCTGCTGTTTGATAATAGAAATATGGGGTCTGTTTGTTATTATTCCTAATTAAAATTTTTTATAGATACAGGCTTGCTTGTGGTTACTGATTGAAAATTTTTATGATTCAGATTTGTATGCAGCCTAAGCCTTTGTAATATGGGGGCTTCACCTGATCTGGCCTGTTTATCTATGTTTCTAATTTGAGGTTGTTATAAACAGAATTTTGGTTTTATATGTGAATAGGCTATATTTAGCATGCTGCTGTATATCTTATGTTATGTGTAAATAAGAAATGACTTCACTCATAGCCGATATTAGTTGTTGCTGAATTTCAAATGTCGATTTTCTTTACAGAAAAAAATCATCAATAATTACAAGTCCGATTAATTGCAGTAAAAATAGGTGCTTATGATATGGGCATAAATATTGCAATTTATCTGATAAATCAACTAATACATAGGAAAATGTAAAGGTAGACGACAAATGAAGAACAGATTATTTATAACAGTTGTAACAATGTTAATAACTTATAGTGGCTATACTAATGCAGCAATAATAACTTTAACTGATTATCTGGTCAGCGCTAACCCAGGGGATAGCTGGACTTACACTAGCTTAGGAACTGTTACTACACCACCTTATGCGAGTTACCAGGATTTGTTACCGACCACCCAAGAAACAGATATTGCCTTTTCGATTGAGCCGACTATTAATGGATATTTTCAGATTCAATCTAGTCTTACTGTGGCAGCAGGCACATTTAATAATGTATTAGCCTTGTTTTGGTTGGATGAAAATTTTTCGGATAATAACCTTAATAGTAGCTATGGTGTAACGGGTGGTGCTGTAACAGATATCGAATGGTATGCGGCTGGGATTGGCCAGTTGAAGTACACTGATGTAGGTGCAGCTACAGGAACTCTTTTAGATGGATATGAATTAACTAGTTACTCGGTCAGTTCCGTTCCGATTCCAGCAGCAGTCTGGTTATTTGGTTCAGGTTTTATCAGCTTAATGGGATTTTCTAGACGTAAAGCATAGAGTTTATTTAATATATATACGGCAGTCGTTACTTATGGCTGCCGTTTTTATTTATCCATTAAAATTAATAAATATCAGCCTGTTTCTCATAAGGAAAAACACATAATAAATAGCTGCTCCTGACAATTTAAAGCCCACTTGTTTTGCAAAAAGCGCAAAAATGTGCCACTTTAAATTGCTGGTGAGTAAGGTGTTAACTTTGCATAAAATTATGAATAATTATTTAGAAAAAAAAGGCTTATGAAAAACTTAATAAAATACCTGGGCATACAAACAGACACAACAGCACATAAAGAAAAGATTATATCCGCTGTTGGTGGTTTTCTTGGCATCTTTTTTATCTTACAGATAACAAACTATTTTGTACCGGGAGTTTCAGGTGCTTTAATTGTTGCATCCATGGGCGCATCCGCTGTTTTGCTGTTTGCTGTTCCTCATGGGCCATTGTCGCAGCCCTGGCCATTAATTGGTGGCCATGTCATCTCAGCCATTATCGGTGTATCTGTTCGAATGTTAGTACCAGATATATTTTTAGCAGCCGCCCTGGCTGTTGGCATAAGTATTGGCGTTATGTATTACCTGCGCTGTATTCACCCGCCGGGGGGTGCATCTGCACTGGCCGCTGTTGTTAGTGGGCCTGATGTTTATGCTTTAGGCTTTCAGTATGTGCTCACTCCTGTTTTTATAAATGCTGGTGTTATTATGTTAACCGCTATTTTAGTAAACTACTCTTTTCCCTGGCGACGCTACCCGGCGGCTTTATCTGTTAAACCTAAGGTTAAAGATTCTCCTGCTCATGGTTTAGGCCTCATACCACGAACTAATTTGCAACACGCGCTTAAGTCTATGCAGTCTTTTGCGGATATAAGTGAAGAAGAACTGGAAGAAATCTACCAGAAAGCAGCGCAATATAAATGTGACAGTAAATTAACTCTGGAAGATATAAAACTCGGTCACTATTATCTTCATGGGAAAAATACAGGAACAGGTGTTGTGCGAAGGGTGATAGATGAATCGGATGATAAAAATAATGATATGGTTATTTATAAAATAATTACAGGCTCTGATCGACAAAAAACGGCATCAACAACACGAGAAAATTTTGCTAAGTGGGCAAAATATGAAGTTGTTTTTGAAAATAATCAGTGGAAGATATTTGAAGAAAAAAATAGTTGATGGAAATATTAGAATTAAATTTTCTACCTGCTTGCTGTGAGGAGTTTATTCAAAAAAAGCCAGTATGAGAACCCCCTCTCCCTGAGGGAGAGGGCTGGGGTGAGGGTGTTTTAAAGCTTTCTATAGACGAAAAAATCTTAAAAAATTAGCCAGCCAAACTATCAGCAACTTTCTTAAGAATATCTCTAACCTGGGGTGCAACTTCATGAACAAGTGGATTATCAACCAGTTTTAATACTGCATTGGGATCCATAAAGCCTACCTTAACTTCGCCGTTCTCTAATTCCTGAAGTAGTACATTGCATGGAAGTAATAAACCAATGTCAGGCTCAGCTTCAATGGCTTTGTGGGCAAAATTAGGATTGCATGCGCCTAAAATTTTATAACCAGAGCGATCAATATCGAGCTTAGCTTTCATTACTTTCTGTACATCAATTTCAGTTAAAATACCAAAACCTACTTCCATTAATGCGTCACGAACTCTGCTTTCTGCTTCTTCCATTGTTGCTTTAATTGTTACATCAAAACCGTACATAAGGGGCTCCTGAATAGCTGTGTTAGTTGTTTATAAAGGTGCGATAAATATTAGCACAATCTAATAGTTAGTGTCTGAATGAAAATAGCACAAGAGGCCACTTTCATTCAGGTGTTAATTATAGCGTTTAGATGTCAGCTAATTGCCACACATCATAGGCGGGCTCTTCATAGGGGTGGGTATTCTTCATGGCTGTAATGACTTCTTTTACAAGGTTATCAGTACACACCATTTCTACCTTATATTCTTCAACAGATTTTATCTTGCCCGTTTCTCCAATATAGGGATTGCTATTATTCAGCGGCTTAAATTGACCTGTGCCGAGGGTTTGCCAGCTACAGTTATTATAATCCCCAATTTGACCAGCACCTGCATTAAACATGGCTGATTTGACCTGTTCGGTATGCGACAGGGGAATAAATACACAAATTTTATACATGTTTATAATTTACCTAAAAAATCTACTGATATAGATATTGAGCATCATGTAAACTAGCGGCGATTTGATTTTAAACTATAGCAGGAAAAAATAATGAGTGATGACGGTATTCAACTGTCGCCAGAATTAATGGGCGACCTACGTGCAGCATTAAAAAAACAGGATCCAAGAACTGAAGATGATGTTATGGCAATGCAATATCTGGTTGCATCGGCAGGTATGATGTTATCTGATATTAAGAATCCACAAATGGATAAGTCTCAGGTGTTTGATGAATTAGCTGGTTTTATGAAGCATGTATTTGACTATATGGAATCTCAGAAAGCGCCCATTGCACCGCCGCCAGCCGCGCAGGATGCTTTTGGTGTCTGGACACCCAAATAGCTCTGACTGATTCAGAACCTGTTGGTATGGTTAGAGTGCAGGCAGGTTTTACTGAGCAGGAACTTTCAGATTTAAGTGAAATGGAAATATGAAGATACTATTTATTGTGCTGTTTTTTTATGCGGCAAATGCTTTTTCTGCAATACAGGCAACGGTATTCCTGTATGAAGAAAAAGAACAAAATACGCCGCCGGTAAATATGCGTTATCTGCTCACCAGAAAATATATGAGAATTGATAATGGTCAGCAAACAGGTGACTATATTTTATTTGATAGAAAACATAAAAAAATATTCAGTATTAATCATGATGATAAAACAATACTGGTGATTAATAATAATCACTGGGAAAAACCAGTTTTTAAATTTCAAACTAAAATTCTGCAGAATAAGTTATTGCAGGCACCTGAAGTATCTGGTCAAAGCATGGTTGATTACTGGGTGAAGGCAGATGATAAATTGTGCAGCCGATTTCAGTTGCTCCCAGAAAAATTCAGGCAGGAGATGAAAGTTTTTCATGAATATCAAAAAGTATTATCGGGGCAACAGGTTAAATCTATAAGGCATACACCCGTTGAAATGCAAACACCCTGTTTTCTTGTTGATCAAGTATATAATGATGGTGCTTATTATCTTGAAGGTTTGCCAGTGCAGGAGTGGCACAGCCGAGGGTATGCTAAATTTCTAAAAGATTATAAGCAGGAAAAGGTAAATCCAGAATTGTTTTTATTGCCTGACGGTTATAAAGAATATTCAGTTAATTAACTTCTTTATATCTTTTATCTACATGCGTTTATGTGAAGCATAAACAATAAAAAACTTCCGTGTCCTCTGTGGTCCAATATTTTAATGTTTTATTAAATATATAAACTGGATTTACCAGATTAGATCATCCGGTATTTGATAGTCTGCATAGGGATCATTTTCATCAGTTTTTTGTTCTTCTTCTTTGAAGATAACAACACGCTTCTCATTTCGTTGTTGTATTTTTTCTGCAATTGAGGCGGGTACAAGTTCGTAACGTCCTTCTATGCGAGCAATTCCCAGTTTACCTTTTATAATTTGCTGTTTCATTTCTTCGTTAATATAAATGCGCTTAACTTTGTTAGTATGTTCAAAATTATAAATAACTTCACAGGTATCATCTCGTTCTATGCGATTACTCCTGATGAGCTGATCTATTTCAATGGAAATAGCCTTTTTACGAGCCTGTTCCTGTTTTTTCTTATTTAATTCACGATCACGCCTGGCTTTTTTTTCTGCTGCCTGTTGGGCTTTGAGCTTGTTTTCATCAGCAATAATATCTTTTTTAGAGCGTTGTTGTTTTTTCTTTTTGTTTTTGTCCTGTTTTGCTTTTTGAACCTGCTGTTTGGTAACAACACCTGCTTTTAGTAGCTGTTCCTGGAATGGGTTATTCATTCGGTTGATCTCGTATTGTATCTATTTAATATGGATTTAATATTAATTGAATTCTTTTAATTGAAAATCATCAGCGCTGTTAAACTCAAGTACACTGCCTTTTTTATACCAGTCACCTAAAACAATGCGTGTAAATTTCTGATTGTTTAATTTTGTGATATGAACATTAGGACGATGAGTATGGCCATGAATGATCAGTGATATATGGTGTTTATTATAAATTTCATTAACAGCATTAGCATTAACATCCATAATATCTGCGTCTTTACTCTGAGTCTCTTCAGCACTTTTTTCACGAAGTGCTTTTGCCATTACTATGCGGTCTGCTAATGGCCTGGAAAGAAAATCCTGTTGCCAGGCTGGGTTGCGTAACATTTTTCTTAGTTCCTGATAACGCACATCATCCGTGCATAAAGTGTCGCCATGCATCAATATGGCAGGTGTACCATTCAGGTCTGCTATATAAGGATCATCTATTAATGTGCAGCCGCAACGTTTAGCAAGTTGTGGCCCCATTAAAAAGTCTCGGTTGCCATGCATTAAATAAATTTTTAAGCCATTATCAGCAGCCAGTTTCATTTTACTAAATACGGGTTCTAATGCTTCGGCTTTGTCATCATCACCCAGCCAGTATTCAACTAGATCGCCAAGAATATATAGCTCTTTAGCAGAACAGGCCTGTTCATCCATAAAGTTTAAAAACAACTGGATAATATCAGGCCGTTCAGGAGCCAGATGAAGATCAGAAATAAAAAGTATATCTGGCATTGTTTATCTTAAATTTCTGTAACACTGTTTATAACAACAGCTTCATCAGGCACATCACCATGCCCCATCTGATTTGAAGTGGAAACCTGAGCAATTGCATCAACAACATCCATGCCTTCAGTAACTTCGGCAAATACACAATAACCCCAGCCCTGTGATGTAGGTGCTGAGTAGTTTAGAAAATCATTGTCTTTTAGATTAATAAAAAACTGTGAACTGGCTGAGTCAGGATCAGGTGTGCGAGCCATGGCAAGTGTGCCGCGTTTATTTGATAATCCATTGTCGGCTTCATTTTTGATATTATCATTGGTTGCTTTTTGAATCATGCCATCCAGAAAACCGCCACCCTGAATCATGAAGCCGGGAATTACACGGTGAAAAATAGTAGAGTTAAAAAAATCGTCTTTTACATAAGACATAAAGTTTTCAACTGTAATAGGTGCTTTTTCTTCATTTAATTCAACAATGATCTTACCGTGGTTTGTATCAATACATACTTTAGACATAGTTTTAGAGTCCCTATGATTTTTGAGTTTATAAATATGGTGCCCCAAGCAGGATTCGAACCTGCGACCTTCCCCTTAGGAGGGGGACGCTCTATCCAGCTGAGCTATTGGGGCAAATTCCTAGCTGGCATATCATACAGTGCCTCGTATGATTTTTCAGCAGGATTAATGTTTTTTGATAAGGGGTGTGGATTTGCGTTGACGTGCTCGATTACGCCTTTCGTTCTTTTTCATATGCATATGGAATTTCCGCCAGACGTAGGAGTCTGAGGTATCTTCATAGGTCATGATGTAATTGAGGCTATGGATATCATTTAATGTCCATTTCATGCTGCGTTCAGCATCGGGTGTGCCGCAATATAGAAGTTGGTCACCTGCTTTTATTGCAATATCATCGGTTGGCATGAGTAAAAGTTTGTTATTGCGTTTTAGCAGCAGAGCCACGCTTTTTAACTGTCTTTCGCGTGCTCTGGGGTCCTGTAGTAAATTGCCTACCCGTAGAACTCGTCCCAGGCTTAATACCTGATTAAGGGCTGACGCCTCATTTTCTGTAACATTGATAGTCCATATATTAGGCAGAGATTCGCCCAGTGCGCCACTTAAGCGACTGATGGCAATATTTGCCCATTCAGGGTCCTGATGTCTGGCTTTATTTAAAAATGCAATCATCAATGGAGCGGTTAATAATGTGCGAATTTTTCTCGCGATAATTTCGCTGGGCTGCATAATAATATTTGCATTTGTTGCTACAAATAATTTGTGATTAGTTGTTTTGTTTTGTCTTGCAACAATAAATAACTCAGGATTAATTTCTCTAGCGGTCATGATAATTGATAAATTATTTGAATCATTATCTGATCCAGAAATCAGGCCAACTGCATTCTCAACACCTGCAAGGGTTAAAGTGTGTGCGTCAAAGCCAGTGCCGATAATAAAATCATTATTTCTATTTTCAGATTTATTCATAAACACATCGCGTTTATCTTCTGATGGGTCAATAATAGTGACTGGAACATTAAATTTATTTAGATGTTTATAAAGCCCCTGCCCAAAACGGCCAAATCCACAGATGATCCAGTGACCTTCCTGTACATAAACGGGGCTGGTTAAATCAGTATTAGGCACGCCTGTTAACCAGTCATAT
The DNA here is from genome assembly GCA_964522445.1 of uncultured Thiotrichaceae bacterium. GTDB lineage: Bacteria > Pseudomonadota > Gammaproteobacteria > SZUA-229 > SZUA-229 > CAZFUY01. The sequence goes on from CAZFUY010000016.1 coordinate 8,758, forward strand.
AAAAGATGCAATGAAGGTGAATGCATTGCCATAGCAAAAATATTGGCAAAAGTTTCAAAAGGATTAATGACAAAATCTGTACCGAAAGAAAACATATTATCTTCATATTCTTTAAGTTCAGAGCGGCAGATGGTGCAAATATCTGGGTTGAGCAATTTACTGGTAATAGCAATTTTTAAATTAGTTTCATCAGAAGCAGATACAGCAATAACAGCGGCACATTTATCATGTTCTAATCCTGCCAGTATTAATTGCTCAGGATCTCTGGCGTCACCATGTATGCCAGGTACAAAAGAAGGGAATTCAATTAAGGGTAATGATTTTATTTTTTCATTATCTATTTCAATAATAACGGCCCTTATTTTTCTTTCGGTAAGTGCATGTGCAAGTGCATGGCCTGTTTCGCCAAAGCCGCAAATTAAAATAAAGGATTCGTGAATGCTGTTTAATTGATGTTTAAAAATATTTTTGCGAGTAGCTCTGCGAAATGTAGGGTCCTGAATAAGTGATAACACTTTACCCAGAGCATAAAACCAGGATGTTACAGTAATGTAGATTGTTACCAGTGCCCACATGCGTTGAGGCGTTGTTAAGGGGTAGGGTATTTCACCAAAACCAATTGTTGTTGCGGTAAAACTAACAAAATAAATGGCATCAAAAAAACTCATGTAATGGACATTGCCCTGATCGTCCATGCCGGGCGTTACAACCATGCCTAGTATAGTAATGCTGTACCCTATTATAAGGATAATAAAAGGTGCGCGCATCTGGCGCAAAATGAGTGATGTAACTATGCTCATGAGTGTGTTTAATTATTAACTATTAATGACGCATCATGGCTGTTTCTATCATAAGTAGCATAACTGAAATAACATTAGCTATCATTGCGCCACCACTTAATGAAACAATTGTTGACATGGTTTCTGTTGTTAAGCCAGTTTGATTAACATGAACGGCAACAGCCCATACTACAGATGCAGAAATTAATTGCACAAGAGCAACCAGGCTGGTTGCAAGTAGCATGGCCCCCATTTGTGAGCGGTCTCCAAATTTTAAAATAGTTGCAATGAGATTTACTACGATAACAGCAAAAAGTTCATAAACATTGTGATGATCTGGATTATCTACACCGCCAAAAAAGAAACCAAAGTTTAGCGTGAGCGCCAGTATCATAAAAAAACTGAAGACAACTTTTTCTCTATTCATTTTATTTTGCCTTAATTTATATCGATTAATTTAGAGTTTAGTTCAATATATCTACTATTTAATGGATTACCGTAATTGTAGGAGCGGCTTTAGCCGCGATCAACCATAGAGCAAAATGATTTCGCGGCTAAAGCTGCTTCTACATTTTTCTGTATTAAATCAATAAAAAATATAATTTTTATAGCAGCAAATTTTCCAGAACACGCTGGTATGTTTCAGATAAAATATTCAGATCTTCTGCTGCCACGTTTTCATTTACCTGATGTATGGTGGCATTAAGTGGCCCCAGCTCTAAAACCTGAGCGCCAGTTGGTGCGATAAATCGTCCATCTGAAGTGCCGCCAGCCGTTGATAGTTCAGTATCATAGCCGCAGGTATCTTTAATCGCTTTGCAGGTAGCATTAACCAGTTCACCTGCTGGTGTAAGAAAGGGGCGGCCAGACAATACCCATTGAAGATCATATTTAAGTTTGTGTTTGTTTAAGATGCCTTCAACTCGTTCCTTTAATTGCTGCTCGGTAACTTCGGTTGAAAATCGAAGGTTAAATAGAATTTTTACTTCCCCCGGAATAACATTATTAGCGCCTGTACCTGCATTGATATTTGAAATCTGAAAAGTCGTTGGTGGAAAAAACTCATTGCCCTGATCCCATTCAGCAGCAACAAGTTCTGCAATAGCAGGAGCGGATGTGTGAACTGGATTTTCTGCAAGGTGAGGGTAGGCAACATGACCTTGCTGGCCATTAATTGTTAGTGTGCCAGAGAGTGATCCTCGACGGCCATTTTTAACGACATCACCTAATTTATCTGTACTTGATGGTTCGCCGACAAGACACCAGTCAATTTTTTCATTTCTATTCTCAAGGTGTTCTACAACTTTAACCGTGCCATTAATTGATGGCCCTTCTTCATCGCTGGTAATTAAAAAGGCTATAGAGCCTTTATGATCTGGGTGTTCTTTTATAAAACGCTCACAGGCCGTGACCATTGCTGCAATGCTGCCTTTCATATCTGCCGTTCCACGGCCATAAAGGATGCCATCTACAATTTCTGGTTTAAAGGGATCGATGTTCCAATGTTCAACAGGGCCTGTAGGTACTACATCTGTGTGGCCTGCAAAAGTAAATAAAGGTGATGATTCACCCCGACGAGCCCAGAAGTTATCAACATCTTCAAAGCGCAGGTTTTCAATACTAAACCCCAGTGCTTTTAGCCGGTCAGTTATTAATGTTTGGCATCCTTTGTCATCAGGTGTGACAGAGGGTCTGGATATTAGCTGTATTGCAAGATCAAGTGTTTCAGACATAGGAAATAGAATTTATAAGGAACTGATTTTGAGATTATACCTTTTTGTTAGTAAGGCGGCAGTGTTTTTTAAAATTACCTACATGTCAGCTGATTGCTCATAAAGAGCCTGCATTTCTTTTTCCATAGTGGAAAATTCATCCTGTAATTTTGCATAAGCAACATCTTTTTTGATGATATCTTTTTCATATTTCTTAACTTTTGTTTTTAATTTATCAAACTCTTCATCTGTGGCAGAGTCTGTGTTTTCACTAAGAGTTGTGGTTTCGTCAGCTTGCTGGTTTTCAATGTCAGTAATGATCTTTTGAAGATTCTCATTTTCTTCTTCAAGGATAGTAATGCAACTCATCATCTCCTGGCTGCTGCGAGTAAAGTCATTAATGGTTGACTTAAATTTATCAGCCTGTTCAGCGGTCAGCTGTAGTTCATCTATAGTTTTATTTAATTCAGCAATTTGAGCTTGTTGTTTTTCGAGTTCCTCTTTCATTATGCCTGCACCTTCTGTTTCGGGTGCGCTTTCAGTTTCTTTTGATGGCCCCTGGTTGTCTTCCTGTGTTTCAAGGTCGGAAACCATATTTTGTAAGAAGGCATTTTCATCTTCTAAAATAGCAATGCAGCCCATCATTTCCTGACTGTTACGTGCAAACTCAGAGAGCTTTTCCTTGAGTGTTGCAGCTTCGCTTGCTTCAAGTTGCAGTCCATCTATAGTGCTATTAAGTTCTGATATCTGTTGTTCCTGTTTATCAAGAGCTTCTTTTATTTGATCGATATTTTCATTGCTTTCCTGCTCGTCGCTGTCTGTTTCTTTGGCTGATGCAGGTTCTTTGCTGGCTTCACTTTGTTCCTTAAATAACTCATCATAACGCCCTTGTAAGTCATTAACTTCAGATTGTAATCTGTCATTTTCCATTTCAAGTACATCCATGCACATTTTTGAATCACTAATCTGGCGTTCAAAATTTTCTGTTTGTTGTTTTAGTTCCTGGAAATCCTCATTGTCTTCCAGATTTATTCCTTCTGGCTGGTTTTCTTCTGCATTTTTTAGGGCTTTCTTTAATCCGTTAACGGTATTTTCCTGATCATAAATAATGTCTTTAAGTTTATTGACTTCGCCATTGATTTTTTTGCCCTGAACTTCTATATAGAGAACTTTTTCTTCATCAGTTTTATTGTTCTCTTCCGGTTCTTCGGTATTTTCTGTTTGTTCATCTTCAGGCTCTTCTTCAGCTACGGGTTCTTCAGTTGCAGGAACTTCTTCAATGGTTTTAAATTGTTCGACGATTGTCTGCATGCCAGAATATATGGTATCCCAGAATGCCTGGTCATCTTCGCTCTGTTCGGCTGCTGTTTTTTCTGTATTTAGTAAAATATTGCGAGCTTCTAATAATTTACTTTGTTTATCTGTCGGTTGCTTATCGGGTTGGTTGTCTTCATCTCCTCCATCACTAATATCCTCTGCTTCCATTTCATCGGTTTCTATCTGTGCGCTTTTAGTATTATTACGTTCAAGTTCCTGCTCAAGGTAATCAATATAGCTATTACTAATGTCAATGGTGTTTTCCTGATTATCCGTTTTTTCTGCAGTGGGCGTGCTGGATAATTTTCGGATATAGAAAAACAGGAAAGTGATCAGCCCAAGTAATATCAATAAAATCTCGGCTGAAAATAAAATATATATGGTAGGTATATTCATATTTTCTATTCTTTTGTTTTAGCTTTAGTTTTTTTATTCTTCATCATTTTCATGCCGAAGAAGATATTAAACCCTATAAAAATTATTACCAGATTTGCAACAAGAAAAATAATTAATGCCTGCACAATATCGCTTTCTGGTTCAGGCTCTGGTTCAGTTGGCGCTGGAGTGGGTGCGGCTTCAACGGGGGGTTGTGTTGTCTCTGGTTCTGGTTCAGCTACTGGTTCAGGTTTTATTTTGGGTTCAGGTTCTGCTGCTGGTTCTTCTGGAATAACGGCTCTAAATGAGAAAACCTGCTGGCGTTGAAAAGTTTTTGATGTCGCAATAACGGTTGCGGCATAAATGCCATTCATTGTGGGTTTAAACTGCATTTCAAAAACGCCTTCTTTGTCTGTAGCAGAGAAAGAGGCTCGTTCGGTTTGTCCATCAGGATGTTCTATTTCTATTTCCAGTTCAAGGTTATTAATTAATTCGTCTTTTGAAATAATGTTATCGTCTTTTATAAACCAGGTTTTTATTGTTAGTTCGGGATAGTAGCTTTCAGTGTTGTAGGCAAACTGGCTGCGTAATTTTATGTCAGCTACAATGTAGGCTTTATTGTCATCGTCACTGAATAATATATTCCATTCACCCTGTTCTGGTTTTGTTAGTGTGATCATGTCAAAGCTTCTGGAAACGAACCACGTTATATTGGCTTTTTTTGTTTTGGCGCTGTATTTTTTTCCTTTAGGCGATTTGAGTAGTATTTTGCTATCGGTTTTCTTTTTATTAGCAATAATAGTTATTTCACGAATGCTGGCATCAACAATAAATTTGTTTTCGTTAAGAGGCAGCATATTGGGTTCTTTGCTTTGTTCAAATATTTTGGCAAAGACTTTGTGCAAAACATCATCACTGGCTGCGAGAGCGTAGCGTCCGTCTGTGGCATCAGAAATTTCCTGTAAAAGAGTCTGGTCTGAGTTTTCAGTGAAGGCAATGCTATAAACTTTTATTTTAAGTTTTTTAAGGGCAGGGATTTGTTCCGCTAAAACTTTCTGTCGTAATTCTTCAGAGCGTTTTTTATTGCCCACATCCATCTGGCCATCGGACATAAGTACGATGATAGGATCACGATTTAAACGGTCACTATCTTTGAGTAGATCAATGGCTCTTTCAATAGCAGCGTGAATATTTGTGTAGACACCTTTAGAAGAAATCTTATCAGTGGCATAGAGTGCTTTGTTTTTGTTTCTTTGTGTATTGAGTTGTGTCAGAAAAGTAATAGGCCAGGCCTTGCTACTAAAACTCATAACGCTGAGCTTGTCTTCTTTGCCCAGCAAGGTAATAAATAGTTTTGAGGCAGGTTTTCTGAGCTCTTTGGGGTCTGTTTTTTTCATGCTGCCGGAGCTGTCCATAATAACGACAGCATCAACTGGTTGTTTACTGGCTGCAAAAACAGGGTTGAGCGTAAGCACCAGAATCAGTAGCAGAAATATTTTGTTAATTTTAAATGACACCCTGAAGCCCCTGTTTGTGCTGAAAATTATGACTGTACGGGGTTATTGTTTTTTATTAGAAATATCCGCTAACCCCTTCTTTTTATTGTAGTACAGTATTTTTACAATGCATTATTATGGGGGCTTAAGCAAAGGGTGTTACTCCTTAAGATGCTTGATAATCGAAGCTCTCAATTGCTGACTATCATCCTCATTTAATAAAGGCTGGTCATTGCTGTCTGTGATATGAAATGTATCGTTCACTTTTTCTCCGGCGGTGGATATTTTGGCATTATGAACACGTATGCCACATTCGGTAAATGCCTTGCCTATGCGAGCCAGCAGGCCGGGGCGGTCTGTGGTGACGATATTCATCAGTGTAATATCTTTGCCGGGTAATTGTTCAAATCGAATTTTAGTTTCTACCTGGAAGTGTTTTTGAATTCTGGAAGCAGGGCGGCTTGGGGAAGCTGCGCTATTTTCACTGCTGAGCCTTGTTTTTAGCCGGCTGATAATTTCGTCAATACGGTATTCTGAATCTGAGCTATTGCCATCTTCTTCCAGTACTTTGAATGTGTCCAGTGTAAAACCGTTATCTGTTGCCATGACCTGCGCATCAACAATGGTTAAGCCCAGCTGGTCGAGAGTTGAAACAATGGTTGCAAACAGGTCATCCTGCTCGTGTGTGTAGATAAAAATTTCGGTTCGGCCTCTCTGGGTTAGCCTGGCTTTAATCAGTGGCAGGCCTTTGACTCCTGCATCCAGTATGAGGCTGGTATGCCATTTACCTTCGTATTGTGAGTGGTGTAGAAAATATTCGGCAGTAAAGTGTTTCCATAACTCATTGACCTTTTCAGGGTCATACCCCTGTTGTGACAGTAGTCTAAGGGCGGATGTCTGGGTTTCTTTAACGGCAAAGTCTCTGTTGGCGGGGTTGTCCAGCCCCATGCGTAATGCGGCGGATGTTTTATGATAAAGCTCTGCAAGTAGATTTTCTTTCCATGAGTTCCAGTGTTTGGGGTTGGTGGCGCGGATGTCGCATATAGTGAGCAAATACAGATGATCAAGCTGTAATTGAGTGCCCATTTGTCTGGCAAAGATGGAGATAATTTCAGGGTCGCTAATATCTTTGCGCTGAGCGACAGTGGACATGAGCAAGTGTTGTTCAATTAACCAGGCAACCAGCTGGCTGTCTTCTTCGCTGATGCCGTGATTAAGGCAGAATTCTCTGGCATCCACAGCACCCTGTTTGGCGTGATCGCCACCTCGGCCTTTGGCAATGTCGTGGAACAGACCCGCAAGGAAAAGTAGCTCGGGTTTGGGCAGGTGATGATAAATACCGCTGGCCAGAGGAAATTCGTGGCACAGTTCAGGTACAGACAGGCGGCGTAGATTGCGCACTACAAACAGCGTGTGCTGATCGACTGTAAAGGCATGGAACAGGTCGTATTGCATGCGCCCAACAATCTTGTCGAATGCAGGTATATAGGCTGCCATAATGCCGTATCGATTCATTCTGCGCAGTTCGTGAGTAACGCCACGAGGCTGGCGGATTATATCGATAAATAGCTGTTTGGCTGTTTCATTCTGGCGAAACTTATCATCGATTAAATGGCGGTTTTCACGTATCAGGCGGATGGTTTCAGCGCGCACACCGCAAATATCGGGTCTTAGTTCCATAATGAGGAAAATTTCCAGCAATGCGGTGGGGTGTTCGTTAAACATTTCAGGGTAACGGGCTTCGATATAGCAGTTAACTAACTGAAAACGGTTATTGATGATCTCAGGCTCAACGGGCTGGTTGGCATATAAAATAGCTTCTCTAAAGAGCTGTAATAGCAGCTCATTTAAGCGCTCCAGTTCAATGACCGTGCGGTAATACTTTTGCATGAATTGCTCTATGGCCAGATTGTTTTCACCGTCTTCATAGCCGAATTGCTGAGCTAGCTGGCGTTGAAGATCGAATAATAGTCGGTCTTCACGTCGGCCTGAAAGATGATGTAAGCACTCACGAATACGCCAGAGCAAGGTTTGTCCTTCATACAGGGCATCGTATTCGGTTTGGGTTAGAAAGCCGTGTCGTACCAGTTCTTCCAGTGTCTGAGCGCCAAAATGACGTTTGGCCACCCAGCCAATCATCTGGATGTCACGAAGTCCGCCTGAGTTTTCTTTAATGTTGGGTTCAAGATTGTAGGCTGTGTCATTAAATTTTCTGTGCCGCTTAACCTGTTCATCCAGTTTGGCCTGGAAGAAAGAGGCACTATCCCAGATTTTATCGGGGCCGGTTTCTTCCTGCATGGTTAAAAATAAAGTTACATCACCCGTTAACAGGCGAGCTTCCATAATATTGGTGGCAACGGTGATATCGGCTTTGGCTTCAGTGATACATTCAGCGATGGTGCGCACACTCTGGCCAATTTCAAGTTTGATGTCCCAAAGCAGCATAAAAAATCGTTCGATTGTTTTGCGAGTATCGGCTGATTCTTTTTCATCCAGTAAAAGCATTAGATCGATATCAGAAGCAGGGTGCAGCTCACCTCGGCCATAACCACCAACAGCAAGCAGAGCCAATGATTGCTGGCAATCTGCAAAGCAGAAATTAAAGGCATGATTTAATATCTGGTCGATAAACAGGGCTCTTGTCTGTACCAGTTGAATGGTATCAGCACCATTCTCAAAAGCAGTTTTTAATGCATCATTACCCTCTTTAACGGCTTTTTTATAAAGCGGCAGAATGTTGTTGGGCTGGCTTGTTAGCGCTTTGTCAAAGCTTTCTACATCAAAAATGGAGTTAATATCGAGTTGCAAAATGGATGCCTTAAATTAGTTTTTTTAAATTGCAGGAGCGGCTTTAGCCGTAAAATTATTCTGTTCAATGGAGAGATGTAAAAATAACTCTGCGTCTCCATGTCAAATTATTAGGTTATATATCGTCATCAGGTCGCTGAGTCAGAATTTCATAACCTGAATCAGTCACCAGTATAGTATGTTCCCACTGGGCTGACAGGCTGTGATCTTTAGTGACGACAGTCCAGTTGTCATTGAGCATTTTTACATCACGTTTGCCGATATTGATCATAGGCTCGATAGTAAAAACCATGCCCGCTTCAATTTTTGTGCCTGTGCCGGCTTTGCCGTAATGTAATATCTGGGGGTCTTCATGAAACTCTCTGCCAATACCATGGCCGCAGTATTCACGCACCACAGAACAGCTATTTGCTTCGGCATATTGTTGAATAACATGACCGATATCACCAAGAAAAGCGCCAGGCTTAACAACTTCAATGCCTTTTACCAGGCTGGTATGAGCAATCTCGCAAATGCGAGAGGCTTTAATGCTGGGCTCGCCCACATAAAACATTTTGCTGGTATCGCCATGAAAACCATCTTTGATAACCGTGATATCAATATTAACAATGTCGCCTTTTTTCAGTGCTTTTGAGCCAGGGATGCCATGGCAAACCTGGTGGTTAATCGAGGTGCAGATAGATTTGGGGAAGCCTCGATAGTTAAGAGGGGCAGGAATAGCCTGTTGCACATCAACAATATAATCGTGGCAGATTTTATCCAGATCGTTAGTGGTTACGCCTGGTTTTACATAGGGGCGAATCATATGCAGCACATCGGCAGCCAGCTGGCCGACAATACGCATTTTCTCGATCTCTTCGGGGGATTTAATATGAATACTCATTTATGACCTGTTTTACCTTATTTTCCGGTGACTTAGCATTAAATAGTAACAGCCCTGTCAACGTGTTTTTGTTGTTTCTAAAGACGGGATATGGTATAAAGCCGCCGCGCTTAGCGCAAACTAAATTTTATTTTTTAAATACTCACACATATCGACACGTGTAACTGGGTGCCTGAAGGCTTAAATTAAAGTCTTAAAGGGTTGTTACATGGGGTATGTGGAGGCCCAACCCGTCAGGAGATTATCCAATGGCAAAAGTGACCATGCGTCAAATGTTGGAGGCTGGAGTTCATTTCGGTCACCAAACTCGTTTCTGGAATCCCAAGATGTCTGAATTCATCTTTGGTGAGAGAAACAAAATCCACATCATCAATCTGGAAAAAACACTTCCTTTATTTAATGATGCATTAAATGCTGTAAGTAAAATTGCATCTAGCAACGGCAAAATTCTATTTGTTGGTACTAAGCGTGCAGCGCGTTTAGCTATTCAGGAAGAAGCAATACGTTCAGGCATGCCTTACGTTAACCATCGCTGGTTAGGTGGTATGTTGACTAACTTTAATACCGTTCGCCAGTCTATTCGTCGTTTAAAAGAACTTGAGCAAATGGCCAGTGATGGTTCATTTGATCGCATTATCAAAAAAGAAGCGCTGGGTTTAACCCGTGAAATGGAAAAACTGGAAAAAACTCTTGGTGGTATCAAGGACATGGGTGGTCTTCCAGACGCTATATTTGTTATCGATGTAGGCCATGAAAAGATCGCGGTTCATGAAGCGAAAACTCTGGGTATTCCTGTTCTCGGTATTGTCGATACAAATAATTCACCAGACGATGTTGAATATATTATTCCAGGTAACGATGATGCTATTCGTTCTATCAAGCTATACATCGAAGCGATTGCAGACTCTGTAATTGAAGGCAAAGCCGCCTCTATTACTACAGCCGCTTCATCTGATGACTATGTTGAAGTCGATGATGCAGATAAAGCTGTAGCACCAAAGAAAAAGGCAGCAGCCAAGAAAAAAGCAGCGCCCAAGAAAAAAGCAGAGCCTAAGGCAGAAACGCCTGCTGAAGATGCACCTTCTAAAGAAGAAGCCGCTAGCGAAAAATAAACTTACTGTTTAGCTTGTATCTAAATAGTTATAGATAGAACTTGATTTAAGAGGTGATAGAAATGCAGATTACTGCTTCTATGGTTAAAGAACTGCGTGAGCGTACTGGCTCAGGCATGATGGAATGTAAAAAAGCGTTACAGGCAACGGATGGCGATATTGATAAAGCAATTGAAGACATGCGTACATCGGGTCTTGCAAAAGCCGATAAAAAAGCAGGTCGTACAGCCGCTGAAGGTCTGGTTATTATTGCAATTAGCGATGATAAAAAAGAAGCGTCTATCGTTGAAGTTAACTGTGAAACAGATTTTGTTTCAGGTGGCGATGAGTTCAAAGCGTTTACAACGGCTGTTGCAAACACTGTGCTGGCAGAATCGCCAGCGGATGTTGAAGCACTAGTCGCATTACCATTTGAAGATGGCGTGTCTATTGAAGAAAAACGTCAGGCAATGGTTGCTAAAATTGGCGAAAACATTCAGGTGCGTCGCTTTGAACGAGTAAGCACAGAAGCTACTTTTGGTTCTTATCTTCACGGCATTCGCATGGGCGTATTAGTTGAAATGGAAAATGGCAATGACGACCTGATGAAAGACGTTGCTATGCACATTGCAGCAACTAACCCGGTTTGTATTGCAGAAGGCGATGTGCCTGCTGAGATGCTGGAAAAAGAAAAAAGCATTTTGATTGCACAGGCAAAAGAAAGTGGTAAGCCAGATAATATTATCGAAAAAATGATCGAAGGTCGTATTCGTAAATATCTTGCAGAAATTACATTGTTAGGTCAGGCATTCGTAAAAGACCCTGATCAGACAGTTGAAAAGCTACTTAAATCAGCGGGTGCAACTGTGAAGAGTTTCCATCGTTTCGAAGTCGGTGAAGGTGTCGAGAAGAAACAGGAAAACTTTGCCGAAGAAGTAATGGCTCAAATCAACGGTTAAGGTTACTGATTTGCAAGCTTAGGGAATATAAAAAACCGGGAATTCATTCCCGGTTTTTTATGTAAAGGATTGTAACTATTCAGCTCACCCCTGTACGCTCCCGTAACTGTGTTGGGAAATGGACATTTACATTTGTAAACTCACATTTTCCGCCTTGTTCTGGAAGCGTACAGGGGCAACCTGAACAGTTACGAAGTTGTAGGAGTTGTTGTCGCAAAAGAATTAATGAATTATCGTGGCTAAAGCTGCTCCTACGGATAAATTAACCAACTCAAAGTAACGGCATAACAATGACAAATAAAAACCCTTTATACAAACGTGTGTTACTTAAGCTAAGCGGTGAAGCACTCATGGGTGATCAGTCCTATGGTATTGATCCTGAAATGCTAAAACGTGTTGCTGATGAAATTAAACAAATATCTGAAGCCGGTGTTGAAGTAGCAATAGTCATTGGTGCGGGAAATATTTTTAGAGGAAAAGGGCTTTCTGAAGGGGGCCTGGATCGAGTAACAGGTGACCACATGGGTATGCTGGCAACTGTTATGAATTGTCTGGCATTACAGGATGCTTTAGAACATAAAGATCTTGATTCACGTGTTATGTCTGCAATTAGCATTCGCCAGGTTTGTGAAGATTATATTCGTCGCCGTGCGGTTCATCATTTAGAAAAAGGTCGAATTGTTGTTTTCGCAGCAGGTACAGGTAATCCTTTTTTTACTACAGATAGTGCAGGTAGTTTACGAGCTATAGAAATAGGCGCAGATGTTCTTATCAAGGCGACTAAAGTAGATGGTGTTTACGATTCTGATCCTGAAAAAAATCCTAAAGCTAAACGTTATAATGAATTAACTTACGATGAAGTGCTGGTTAAGAATTTAAAAGTGATGGATGCAACTGCCATCGTTCTTTGTAAAGAGCAGGAAATGCCATTGCGAATTTTTAATTTGAATAAGCAGGGTGATCTGGTCAAAGTTATTTATGACTCATCTATTGGTACATCGGTAATACTGGGAGATAAAGCATGATTGGTGAAATTATTCAGGATGCAGAAGTACGCATGAAAAAAAGTGTTGATGCGTTGCACAATGAACTGGCAAAAATCAGAACAGGTCGTGCACACCCCAGTATACTGGATCATGTGAAAGTTGATTACTATGGTGCAGAGACACCACTTAATCAGGTGGCTAATATTGTTATAGAAGACTCACGAACGCTTGCGGTAACTCCATGGGAAAAACCAATGGTACAGGCAATCGAAAAAGCAATAATGGCTGCGGATCTTGGCTTGAATCCAGTAACAGCCGGTACAATAATACGCGTGCCTATGCCTGCGTTAACTGAAGAGCGTCGTCGTGATCTGGTTAAAGTTGTAAAGCATGAGGGAGAGCAGTCACGTGTTGCTATCCGTAATATTCGCCGTGATGCTAACAGTGATTTTAAAGAACTATTGAAAGAAAAAGAAATCTCAGAAGATGAAGAAAGAAAGGCGGAGGAGTCAATTCAGAAACTAACTGATAAATATGTTGCTTTAGTTGATGAAGCCCTGGTTGTTAAAGAAAAAGGCATGATGGAAATGTAATTGATTTTTAAAGATGAATCATGCCAGTTACCCATATAGAAAAAAATAGCACAACACAAACTATCGAATTGCCTAATCATATCGTTATCGTTATGGATGGCAATGGTCGTTGGGCAAAAAAACGACTGATGCCTCGTACTGCAGGCCATGCGGCAGGCGTTAAAGCAACGCGTAAAGTTGTTGAAAATTGTGTGGCGCAAGGTATAGGTGCGTTAACTATTTTTGCTTTTAGCAGTGAAAACTGGAAACGTCCCGAACAGGAAGTTACCAGCTTAATGGCGCTTTTTGTTACTACACTTCAATCAGAAGTTAAATCATTGCACAAACAAAATGTAAGGATACGTTTTATTGGTGACTGTTCTGCTTTTTCTGAAAAGCTGCAAAATAAAATTAACCATGCAACTGAGCTAACTTTAAGCAATACAGGCTTGCAGTTAAATATTGCCGTTAATTATGGTGGTCGATGGGATGTTGCACAGTCCTGTAAAACGATTGCTGAAAAAATTAAAAGGGCTGAAATTTCTGTAAATGATGTTGATGCAGAATTAATTAATCAGCATGTTTGTCTGTCTGATTTACCTGATCCTGACCTGTTTATTCGTACAGGTGGTGAAAAGCGTATTAGTAATTTTTTAATCTGGCAGTTGGCATACACAGAGTTATATTTTACTGATGTATTGTGGCCAGATTTTGATAAAGAAGAATTAACAGAGGCATTATCATGGTTTTCCAGTATACAAAGACGATTTGGAAAAACCGGTGAACAAATTGAGAAAAACCAGTAGAGATGACTAGCTAATGCTTTTACAACGTGTATTAACAGCCGTTCCTTTAGGTCTTCTGAGTATATGGTTTATTTTAACCCAGCCTTCAGAATACTTTTTTTATGCATTACTTGGCATTATTGCGATTAGTGGCTGGGAGTGGTCAAGATTGTGTGCCTATGAGAACCCAGTTATTAAACTGGTTTATACAGCATTGTTAGTCTTGCTTACCTATTTTTTAAATAAAGAATTAATATCTGGCTCTACGTCATTGTTTAATGCTGTTGTATTGTTATCAGTATTTATCTGGTCATTAATTATTTACAGAATGAGTACAAAAGATCCAGGTGCTGCGAGTGATGCTCCATCAATAATTAAAATGTTACTGGGTTTTGTCATTCTATTACCACCTGTTCTGGCTCTGTATCATATTCATAAAATGGAACAGGGCGCATATTGGGTATTATATGCAATTAGTCTGGTGTGGGCCGCAGATACAGGCGCTTATTTTTCAGGCAAACGATTTGGAAAAGTTAAACTTGCGCCTCGTTTGAGTCCAGGAAAAACTCGTGAAGGTTTATATGGTGCAATTTTTGCCACTGAAATATATAGTTTATTAGCGGGTTTCTTTTTTGAACTTAATTTTATTCAGTTTATAGAATTATTAATTATCGCTTTTTTTGCAACTCTATTGTCAGTGTCAGGCGACCTGTTTATCAGTTTGCTTAAACGCGAAAGGGGCGTAAAAGATACCGGCGCTATTTTACCCGGTCATGGTGGCGTGTTAGATCGTGTCGATAGTATTATCTCATCAGCTCCTTTTTTTGCTCTTATGTTAACGATGCTGGCTTTCAATGACTGAACTTAAAGGCATAACTATATTAGGTTCAACAGGCACTATTGGTGTGAATACGCTAGATGTGGTTTCTCGTCACGCGAATAAATACCGTATTGTTGCTTTAACTGCAAATACAGGTGTGGATTGTTTGTATCAACAGTGCATAGATTTTCAACCTGAATACGCCGCTATGGCTGATGCAGATAGCGCTACTCAGTTAGAAGAAAAATTAAAATCTGCGGGTCAGAAAATAAAAGTTTTAAGTGGTATTGAAGGACTGGAGCAGGTTTCTTCATTGCATCAAACTGATTATGTTATGGCTGCGATAGTTGGTGCGGCAGGTTTGTTGCCGACGCTGGCGGCGGCTAAAGCGGGTAAGCGAGTCTTACTTGCTAACAAAGAAGCATTGGTTATGTCGGGTTCGATTTTTATGGATGAAGTCCGGAATAATGGTGCAGAATTATTGCCAATAGATAGTGAACATAATGCGATTTTTCAATGTATGCCAGATGATTTTTCTAAAGGGCTTAAAAATACCGGCGTTGAAAAAATTCTATTAACAGCAAGTGGTGGGCCCTTTAGAAATAAATCATTGAGTGAACTTAAATGTGTTACACCCGAACAGGCTGTTGCACACCCTAACTGGGTGATGGGAAGAAAAATTTCTGTCGATTCAGCAACCATGATGAATAAGGGGCTGGAAGTTATAGAAGCTTGCTGGCTGTTCAATACAGACCCTGATTTAATTCAGGTTGTTATTCATCCACAAAGTATTATTCATTCTATGGTGGCCTATAACGATGGTTCGGTATTGGCTCAAATGGGCAACCCCGATATGCGCACGCCTATTGCTCATGCATTGGCATGGCCAGAAAGAATAGTCTCAGGTGTTGAACCTCTTGATGTTTTTGAGGTCGCAAAGCTTGAGTTTGAAAAACCAGATTTTAGTCGCTTCCCCTGTCTGGCTATGGCGTATGAGTCATTAAAGATTGGTGGCACAGCGACCACAGTTCTTAATGCAGCAAATGAAATTGCGGTAGACGCTTTTCTAAATAAGAAACTGGGTTTTACAAAAATAGCGGATGTAATTGAAAAAACTCTGGAATCAGTTTCAGTGCAGAAAATTATTAGTCTGGATATTATTTTAGATGCGGATAAACAGGCAAGATTAATGGCAACAGATTATATCTCTCAACTGGGTGCAAGTGCATGAGTGGCGGCATAATACATAACGCACTGTTTTTTATTTTAGCTATTGGTGTGCTGGTTACTTTTCATGAGTTTGGCCATTACTGGGTTGCTCGTTTGTTAAATGTAAAAGTATTACGCTTTTCTGTCGGTTTTGGAAAATCACTAATTAGCTGGCGTAGAACTAAAGGTGAAGATGAAATTGAATATGTTATAGCGGCATTACCATTAGGCGGCTATGTAAAAATGCTGGATGAGCGAGAAGGTGATGTAGATGAAAAAGACAAACACAGAGCCTTTAACAGACAGCCTGTACTGAATCGAGTTGCTATTGTTGCAGCCGGTCCAATATTTAATTTTATACTGGCTATTATTCTTTACTGGATTGTTTTTTTAAATGGTGTCGATGGTAAAAAGCCAGTTATTGCTCAGCCGCTTGCTGAATCCCCGGCTGCGCTTGCAGGGTTTAATGCAGAAGATGAAATATTGTCGGTGGCTGAAACAGAAGTAAAAACATGGCAGTCATTTAGATTGGCATTAATAGATTATGGTATCGATGGCGGTGATTTAAAAATAACATTAAAAACTCGTGATCATGGCGTGGTTACTCGCACACTTGCTATTGGTGATAGAAATATTCTGGATAATAAAGAAGATGCTGTTGATCAGCTGGGTTTTAAATCCTGGCAGCCAAGCTTGCCTGCTATTATTGGTGGAACAACCAAAACAGGTGCTGCTCAAAAGGCCGGTTTAATAAAAGGCGACAGGGTTATTACTATTGATGGAGAGCCGATTGAAGGTTGGCTGCAACTTGTTAAGATTGTACAGAAAAGTGCAGAAAAAGATCTGGTATTCCTGGTTGATCGAAATGGCGTTGAAAAATTTATTACTATAAAGCCTGGTACTCGAAATAAGAATGGTAAAGAATCAGGCTTTATTGGTGCTTATCAGCATGTGCCTGAAGAGATTATAAACAGATTAAAAACACGAGTGGAATATGGGCCGTTTGAAGCCATGCAAAAGGCCGTAGAAAAAACCTGGAGCATGTCTGCTTTAACGCTCAGAGTGTTAGGGAAAATGTTATTAGGGGAGGCTGCATTAGAAAATATTAGTGGCCCTATAACTATAGCAACTTATGCGGGTATTACCGCCAGCATTGGCATAATAACTTATCTAAGTTTTCTGGCCATTATTTCAGTAAGCCTTGGTGTATTAAATCTATTGCCTGTGCCCATGCTTGATGGCGGGCATTTGTTTTATTATGTAATTGAAATGATCAAAGGCTCACCAGTATCTGAGCGCTTTGAAGAAATAGGGCAACAGATTGGGCTGACATTGCTACTCATGTTAATGGGGCTGGCGATTTTTAATGATGTTCAGCGACTAATAAATTAAAGGCAAGCTGAACATTTACAGAGCTGTGCTAAAAGCTAAAGCAACTTACAATTGAGATAATAATTTAGAATAATGAATAAACGCTGGTTAAATTTAATTATATTACTGTTTGTGTTTTCTGTGTCTGTTCAGGCATCAGAGCGTTTTGTAGTGAGTGACATTCGTCTTGAAGGTTTAGAACGTATCCCTGATGGTACATTACTTAACTATTTGCCGATCCATGTTGGTGATCCTGTTGATGCAGGTGAAGTTGCTTATGCTATTCGCCAGCTTTATAAAACAGGTTTTTTTCGAGATGTGAAATTGGCGCGTGATGGTGATGTGCTGGTGGTTCAGGTAGTCGAGCGTCCGGCAATAGCTGAGGTAAAATTTACAGGCAATAATGATATTGAAGATGAACAATTAGAAGATATATTAAAAGATATAGGTATTGTAAAGGGACGTGTATTTAATCCCTCAGCATTAGATAAAATTGAGCAGGGGCTTAAGCAGCAGGCATATTTTAGTCAGGGAAAGTATGCGGTTCGTATTGAAACAAAAGTAACAGAGTTAGAGCGCAATCGTGTAAAAATCGAAATTAAAATTTCTGAAGGTGTTATTGCGCTTATTAAGCAGGTCAATATTGTAGGCAATAAAGTATTTGATGATGATACTTTATTAGATGAACTTCAGTTAGGTGTGCCAGGCACATGGAGTTTCTTTTCGAGTATTGATGAATACGCCAAGCCTAAACTTTCAGCGGATCTGGAAACCATAAAATCATATTATCAGGATAAGGGCTATATTCGTTTTACTATCGACTCAACTCAGGTCAGCATTACGCCCGATAAAAAAGATATTTATATTACTATTAATGTATCTGAAGGAGAACAGTACACTATCAATGAAGTTAAGGTTGCTGGAGAACTGGTTATAGATGAAGCTAAATTGACACCGCTACTATTATCAAAAAAGGGAGAATTATTTTCTCGAAAGAAAATGACAGAAGCGAAAGACCTTTTAACCAAAAGACTGGGTAATGAAGGCTATGCTTTTGCTAAAGTTAGAGTGCTACCTGAAATTGATGATGAGAAAAAACAGGTTGATTTAACTTATTTACTTGAACCGGGTAAAAAAGTTTATGTAAGACGTATTAATTTTATTGGTAACTATAAAACGCACGATGAAGTCTTGCGTCGTGAATTGCGCCTGATGGAAGGTGGTGAGTTATCTAACTTTAAACTTGAGCGTTCAAAAATACGCTTACAACGTCTGGCTTTTGTTGAAGAAGTTGAAATAGATAAAGTACCTGTGCCCGGCACAGAAGATCTGGTTGATATTATTATAATGGTCACCGAACGACTGTCTGGTAGTTTTAATATTGGTGCAGGTTTTTCTCAGACACAGGGTTTTGTATTTAATCTGGGTTTGCAAATGGAAAACCTGTTTGGTACCGGGCAAAAACTATCATTGAATTTTAATAACGACTCTGCAAATAAAGTGTATAGCGCGTCATTTACAGACCCTTATTATACGGTAGATGGTATTAGCCGAACGCTTGGCTTTTCTTATCGTGAGCGTAATGCTGCGCAGGAGCTTATAAGTAATTTCTTATCAAATTCTTATGGAATTAATGTAAGTTATGGAATTCCTTTAACTGAATTTGATAGTGTCAGGCTTGGTTTTGGTCTGGAACGTATAGATATATTCCTGCCTTCAATAAGTTACACCCCCGCTGTTAATTCAAATGGCGATATGCTGGATGCAAATGGAGCAATAACAACGGATGTTAATCAGCAGCTTATTATTGAGAATGATCGAGCAAATGATGATGTCAGAGCATTTATTGATCCTTTGGCAACAGGTATATTAGAAGACGGGTTTAATACGCTAACATTTACAGCCAGTTATTCGCATGATACTCGCAATAGAACAGTATTTGCTACCAGAGGTAGTTCTCAGTCAGTTATTCTGGATATGACTGCTCCTGGCAGTGATTTAGAATACTATAAATTAAGCTATAGAAATAAATTTTATTTTACCTTAACGGATAAGCTTACTTTACTGTTGAAATCGGATGTGGCTTTTGGTGATGGTTATGGTAATAATGACGGCTTACCATTTTTTGAACGGTTTTATGCAGGTGGGTTAAGAACAGTAAGAGGCTTTGATACGAACTCATTGGGGCCGGTGGATCTTAACCCGACAACACTTGTCGATGTGAATGATAATATAGTCACTGTTAATAGCCCAACTCCACGGGGGGGGGATATCCGAACAGTTGCTGGTGCAGAAATAATCTTCCCTGTGCCATTTGTAGAAAAAGCGCCACGTTCTGTACGCTTTAGTGCATTTTACGATATAGGTAATGTGTTCTTAAAAGATCAGGGCGGCTTTGATAAAGAAGAATTACGTAGCGCAATTGGTGTTTCATTTGTCTGGTTAGCACCAATAGGGCCATTGCGTTTTAGCTGGGCTAAACCAATAGAAAGACGCGAGGGTGATGACACCCGTGGTTTCCAGTTTAGTATTGGATCATTTTTTTAGGAACTTAGATTATGAAAAAACAAATTTTTACATTAATTTTTATGCTGATATTTTCAGGCAACCTGTTTGCTAGTGACCTGAAAATTGGTTTCGTTAATATGAAGCGTTTATTATCTGATGCGCCTCAGATAGAAAAAATAAATAAAAAACTTCAGAAACGATTCAACGAGCCAAAAAAAGAACTTGAAGATATGGCTGATTCGATTAGACAAATGGAAAAAGATTTTAAGCGTGATCAGTTGATGATGACAGAAAGCAAGCTGACTAAAAGCAAAGAAAACCTGATTAAAAAAGTTAAGAAATTCCGTGAGCTGGAAGCCAGACTAGGGAAGGAATTGCAAACAGTGCAAAACCAGGAGCTGGCTGTATTTCGAAATATTGTAACGGATGTTTTAAACGAGCTGGCCAAAAAAGAAAAATATGACCTGATTATGAATGACGGTGTTATGTATGCAGACAAATCTCTTGATATAACAGACAAGATGCTGGCTGCGCTTAGAAAACATAAATAACAAATAGTATGTCTTATACACTTTTACAGTTAGCCGAGAAAACAGGTGCACGATTTACAGGTAATGGTGATTGCATTATTGAATGTGTAGCACCGATCCAGAACGCTTCTCAGAATGCGATAAGTTTTGTTTCCAGTAGTAAATTTTCAAAATTTCTTACAGATACAAAAGCAGGTGCTGTAATTGTTACAGAAGCATTATCTGAAAATTTAACTATCCCTGCGCTTATTGTTGAAAATCCAAGAGCCTGTTACGCAAGAATTGTTGCCTTGCTTTATCCCGTATTTAAGCCTGAACCAGGTGTTCATAATAGTGCAGTTATTGATGCTACAGCGACAGTTGATGCTTCAGCTTATATTGGAGCTAATGCTGTGATTGAAGCAGGTGCTCAAATTGGCGCTAATGTTTATATTGGTTCGGCTTGTGTAATAGGTCGTAATAGCCATATTTTGGACAACACATATCTGCATGCTAATGTAACCGTTTATTCTGGATGTTATATTGGTGAAAACTGTATTATTCATTCTGCAAGCGTAATTGGCGCGGATGGTTTTGGTTTTGAGCATGATAATGGAGAATGGGTTAAAATACCGCAGGTTGGTGGTGTACGTATCGCTAACAATGTAGAAATAGGCGCGTGCTCGACAGTTGATCGCGGGGCTGTTGTAGATACAGTGATAGAAGAAGGTGTGAAACTTGATAATCACATTCAGATTGCGCACAACGTTAGAGTGGGTGCGCATACGGTTATGTCCAATGGCGTTGGAGTAGCGGGCAGTACGAGCATTGGTAAGCATTGTTTGATTGGTGGTATGACAGGTATTAAAGACCATATTGAAATAACCGACAATGTAATTATTACAGCAATGTCACTGGTTTCAAAATCACTGACCAGGCCGGGTTCATATTCATCTAACACACCTATTGATGACACCAGAACCTGGCGTAAAAATGCGGCACGATTCAGACAGTTAGATGAAATGGCTCGTCGTTTACGTCAATTAGAAAAAAAATTAGAGAAAGAATAACTGAGGAATTCCCTTTGAACACAATGAACGTAAACGAAATAAAAAAATATCTGGCACATAGATATCCTTTTCTACTGGTAGATAAGGTTATAGATTATGAAGCAGGAGAGTGGTTAACAGCGGTTAAAAATGTAACGATTAATGAGCCGTTTTTTCAGGGGCACTTTCCAGATTTTCCTGTTATGCCGGGTGTATTAATTATTGAAGCTATGGCGCAGGTAACAGGGCTTTTAGGTTTCAAAACCATGGATGAAGATCCCAGCGAAAATATGCTTTATTTATTTGCCGGTGCAGACAAGGTACGTTTTAAACGCCAGGTTGTTCCAGGTGATGTGCTAACTATGCATGTGAAGTTAATTAAACGTAAAAGAAATATCTGGAAATTTGAATGTGAAGCGAAGGTTGATGGAGAACTGGCCTGTAGTGCTTCAATAATGTGTGCGGCTTCTGAAATTTCCTGATAATAAAAAATATTATGATTCATCAAACCGCTATTATTGATCCATCAGCAAAAATTGCCGATGGTGTTGAAATTGGGCCATACAGTATTATTGGAGCCAATGTCGAAATTGATGCAGGCACATGGATTGGTCCGCATGTTGTTATTAATGGGCCAACAAAAATTGGTAAAGAAAATAAAATTTATCAATTTGCATCTATAGGTGAAGCGCCACAGGATTTAAAATATTCGGGGCAGCCAACTCGATTAGAAATAGGTGACCGAAATACTATTCGTGAATATGTAACCTTTAATCGAGCCACTGAAGAAGGTGGTGGTATAACACAAATAGGCAGTGATAATTTATTTATGGCCTATGTCCATGTGGCGCATGACTGCAAAGTGGGCAACCATGTGGTTTTTGCAAATTCAAGTTCACTTGCAGGTCATGTAGAAGTTGGTGATAACGCTATTCTTGGTGGCTTCACACTGGTGCATCAATTTACACGTATTGCAGCGCATAGCTTTTGTAGTATGGGGTCGGCAGTTAATCGTGATGTGCCGCCTTATGTTATTGTCTCTGGGAATTATGCAAAACCACACGGTATAAATAAAATAGGTCTTAAACGACGTGGTTTTTCAGATGAGCTAATACGCGCAATTTTAAATACGTATAAATTACTGGTGCGTTCTCGTAAATCGCGAGATGAGGTAATGAAAGAAGTGCAGCCTTTAGCTGATAAGTTTCCTGAAGTTAAAGTGTTTGTAGATTTTGTTGTTTCCAGTGAGCGCGGGATAGTCAGGTAAACAATAGCAGAATTGCTTTAGTAAATATCTGGATCTGGTCATAAGTAGACATCGTTCGATTATGCCTGGGGACGGATCTCGCTTTTTGAGCTCTGTCCCCCTCGAAGTGAATAGCTTTTCACTTTAACTGTCTGCAAAATGATGTAATCAGCAACGTGGTTTAAAGCATTTCATAAGCTAGTTGAGCGATATTATTCGAGCCGCCTTTTTTGCCTAATTTTTCTTTAACCTGATTTAACTTTTTTATCATTTTGTTTCTGTATTTTTCATCGGTTAAAATTTTATCAATTTCACTGGCAATGGCGTCCGCTTTTGCTTCGTATTGAATAAATTCTTTAACAATATTTTCTTCAGCAACTATATTAACCAGTCCGATGTTGTCGATTGTTACCATGCGTTTTAGTATGAAATAAGATAATGCGGCTATTTTATAAGTGATTACATTAGGGATGCCCATTAATGCAATTTCAAGTGTTGCCGTTCCAGATGCGGTGATAATGGCATCGCATACCTGCATGACATCGTAAGTATTGTCTTTTATAAGTTTTATATTAAGTGAGCTATATTTTTCCAGGCAGGCAGAAAAATCATTTTTATTTAGTGTGCTTGCAATGGGTAAAATAAATTGTATGTCGGGGTGTTTCTGTTTTAATAAAACAGCAGTTTCCAGTTGAATGGGTAATACGCGTTTTATTTCGCCTTTGCGGCTGCCGGGGAATAAGCCAATGATTTTACTGTTTGTATTTAATTTGTATTCATCAATGGCCAGTTGTTTTGTTTTTGTGGCTTTAGCTTCATCGACTAAAGGATTGCCTACAAAACGGACGGGAACATTGGCTTTCTTATAAAATTTTTCTTCAAATGGAAAGAGTACGGCCATCATGTCAATAAGCTGGCCAATTTTATGCACGCGATGGGGGCGCCATGCCCATACCTGTGGGCTAATATAAAATAAAACTTTTATACCCAGCTCTTTGGCTGTTTTGGCAAGTTTGAAATTAAATTCCTGATAATCGACAAGTATTAATAAATCGGGAGGGTTGTTGCGTAGCTCATCTCGTAGTTTATTTAATACAGCGATGATTTTACGGTAGTTAATCAGTACTTCAACTATGCCGACTACTGCGATATCAGAGCAGTCAATTAGAACGTCAACGCCTGCTTCACGAAGTTTTTCACCGCCCAGTCCTTTTACATGAATACTGCTATCTATTTTGTGTAGTGCTTTAACAAGATTGGCGGCATGCAGGTCGCCGGATGCTTCACCTGCGCTGATCAATATGCTCTTAGGCATGATAAAGAAGCCAGTTCAAAAAAGTAAAAGAATTTGACGCAGAGGCGCAGAGATGCAGAGAAGATCTATTTGCTTTATATAAAACAGTTATCATTTTCTGGCAGAGTTTAGATTTATATCAAAAACACGGTGTCTCTGTGTCTCTGTGGCAATGTATTTCATGTTTAATTTTATTTGTATATTATTTTATAAGGCCTGCTTTATCACATCTGTAATGCGTTTTATTTTTTCTTCTTCCAGCTCTGGATAAACAGGCAGTGAAAAACATTTTTCAGTAATCGATTCAGTTACAGGAAGGTTCGGTGCTTTGTAATCTTTTGCATACACATCCTGTAGATGTAATGGTATGGGGTAGTAAACAGCACAGGCGATATTCTCATCCTGTAAGGCGTTCATTATTTTGTCTCGTTGAGGGTGCAGACAGGTGTACTGGTGATACACATGCTTGCCAATGCCGTCTTCAAATGGCATAACAATATCTGTGTCAGCCAGCATGGTTTTGTATGTACTATCAACACGGCGGCGGTTGTCATTGTAATTATCAATGTGTTTTAGTTTGATGCGTAAAATGACGGCCTGCAATTCATCGAGGCGACTGTTGTAACCGATTAATGTATGGTGATAGCGTTTGGTCATGCCGTGATTGCGCAAAACTTTAACCTGTTCTGCCAGTTCATCTGAGTTTGTACTGATTAAACCGCCATCGCCAAAACATCCCAGATTTTTACTGGGGAAAAAACTGAATGCGCCGAGATCACCAAAGCTGCCAGTTTGTTTGTCGTTTATGTGAGCGCCAAATGACTGTGCGCAATCTTCAATAACTTTAAGATTATTTTTTTCACAAAGACTCATTAGTGCTGGCATATTGACTGGCTGACCAAATAAATGCACTGGAATGACGGCTTTTGTTTTATCGGTAATGGCTTTTTCAACTTCATTCAAATCTATATTGAATGTTTGTGGGTCGATATCAACAAATACGGGTTTTGCACCCACATAACTAATGGCTTCTGCTGTGGCAATAAAGGTAAAAGGTGTGGTGATAACTTCATCGTCTTCGCCTATGCCAGCAGCGAGTAATGCTAAATGCAGGGCATCTGTGCCGGAGGCTACGCCAATAGTGTGTTTAACGCCCAGATAGTCTGCGGCTTCTTTTTCAAATGCCTGAACATTAGGACCTAAAATAAATTGAGTTGCTTCCAGTGCCTGCAACATGGCAGTGTCAATTTCCTGCTTAAGCGTATTGTATTGCTGTTTAAGGTCAACCATAGGGATATTCATAATGTCGTGCTACTCGCTTAATAATTTTGAAATTTCAGTGGCCGCAGCCAGTGCGCGGCGACCATCTTCACCGGATACCAGTGTTGGACTGTTATTTTCTATGCTGTTGAGAAAGGCAATAATTTCAGCTTTTAGAGCATCATTGTCTTCGTAAACGCTTTCGATGCTTTCAATTTCAGGAATGCCGGGGAACATTTCTTTCTCGCCCTTGTGATAAATGTTCATTGCGCGATTATGAAAATCAATGGTAATGCATGAGTCTGGCTGAAACAGGCGCATTTTTCGCTCTGTTTTCATGGCGACACGGCTGGCAGTAACATTTGCAACGCAGCCGTTTTCAAACTCAATGCGCACATTAGCGATATCAGTAGAGCTGGTTAGCACGGGGGTTCCCGATGCGGCAATGGATTTAACCTCTGAGCGAACAATATTAAGAATAATGTCGATATCATGGATCATTAAATCAAGTACAACATTAACGTCTGTGGCGCGTGGGTTAAAAGGTGCCAGTCTGTGAGATTCAATAAAAACAGGGTTATCCAGCGCCTTGTCCAGATCGAGAATGGCGGCATTAAATCGTTCTAAATGACCGACCTGAATTAATTTGCCGTTTTCTTTGGCAATACTGATTAATTCATCTGCTTCATCAACGCTAACCGTAATAGGTTTTTCGATGAGTACATGAGCGCCATTAGATAAAAAGTCTTTAGCAATCTGGTAGTGCAGGGTAGTGGGTGCAGCAATACTCACTGCATCAACCTTGCCTAAAAGCGATTTATAGTCGGTTAGTGCCTGAACGCCGTGCTTATCGGCAATTGTTCTGGCTGTTTCTTCGCTGAAATCAACAACAGCAATTAGCTCGCTATTATCAAGGGCGGCATATTTATCTGCGTGGAATTTACCCAGATAACCTACACCAATCACTGCAGTTTTTATTTTGCTCATATAACTATAAGATGTCTTGTTTTTAAAGCAGGGCATTGTACCGGAAAGCTATGAATGACGATATTGATTTTGATCTGACACCTTATAAATATGTGGCAGGAGCGGATGAAGCGGGTCGCGGCCCTCTGGTGGGGGCTGTTGTTGCGGCGGCTGTCATACTAGATCCTGAAAACCCGATTGAAGGATTAAATGATTCCAAGAAACTAAGTGAGAAAAAGCGAGAATTTCTGGCGGGTATTATTAAAGAAAAGGCGCTGGCCTGGTCAGTGGTTTCGGTTGATGCGGAAGAAATTGATCGAATTAATATTTTGCAGGCCAGTTTGCAGGCAATGAAAAGGGCAGTGGAGTCTTTGTCTGTTCAGGCAGATATTGCTCTGGTGGATGGAAATAAATGCCCGGATATGAGTTGTCGGGTTGAGGCGATAGTGAAAGGTGATAGCAAAGTGGCAGCTATTTCAGCAGCATCTATTTTGGCCAAAGTGGATCGTGATCATCAAATGTATGAGCTGCATAAGCTATATCCCCAGTATTTATTTAATAAGCACAAAGGTTATCCAACAAAAATGCATATGGAATTGCTCAATGAGCATGGTCCCTGTCCATTGCACAGGAAATCGTTTGGCCCAGTTAAAAAATTATTATAAAACAATAGATTATGTTTGCTGGTTAAAGTTATTGTTTATTATAAATGCCACTGCCTGATGCTGTTAAAATGGTTGATTTCCCGTTATTTTTATAAAGTGGTGATCAGATTAATAAAAGCGGTTAATTTAATATATAAAAGTGGTGAATGCTTATCTAAATAAAGCAAAAATGAGCATCGAAATGGGATATAGTTACAAAAACTGATTCAATGCAAAATATGAAGTTACAGCTAAAAGTGGTATCTATGTTATTTTCAATAGATCTATTATCGATATAAAACAATAAGTTACATAAGCTATTTAAAATAATTATTAAGTTAGATATTTATACATGAATCCTCGCTTTATCCATCTAAGATTACATACCGAATATTCGCTGGTTGATGGCACTGTGCGTATAAAACCTTTAATGCAGGTTGCTGTTGAAAAGGGCATGCCTGCACTGGCAATGACAGACCAGAGTAATTTATTTGCCATGGTAAAGTTTTACCGTGCAAGTATGGCGGCAGGTATCAAGCCTATTATTGGTGTTGATATCTGGGTGCGTCCTGCCATAGAAACAGAGCAGCCTTCACGAATGGTTTTGCTGAGTCAGAATCAGCAGGGCTACCAAAATATTACTCAGCTGGTTTCTCGTTCTTACCTTGATGGTCAACATGGTGGTATCCCCATGATTGAGGTGGACTGGTTGCGTGAGTTAAGTGACGGCATTATTGCATTGTCGGGTGCGCGTGAGGGTGATGTGGGCAAAGCGCTGCTGGCAGGCAATCAGATTCATGCAGAAGAATTGCTTAAAGCCTGGCAGAGTATTTTTCCTGATCGCTATTATCTGGAGTTGCAACGCACAGGCCGAGAAGGTGAAGAAGAGTATTTGCACTCGGCAGTGAGTCTGGCACTTGCTACCCAGACACCCGTTGTTGCGACTAATGATGTGCGCTTTATGGAGCAGAATGATTTTGATGCGCATGAAGTCAGAGTCTGTATTCATGATGGCCGTACGCTGGATGATCCACGCCGCCCCAAACATTACAGTGATCAGCAGTATCTACGTTCCGAAGATGAAATGCTGGCGTTATTTGCAGATATTCCAGAAGCGTTAGAAAACACAGTTGAGATTGCTCATCGTTGTAATTTATCAGTGCGTCTGGGTGAGAGTTTTCTGCCTAATTTCCCTGTTCCTGAAGGTGAAACCACAGACAGTTATTTTGCCCGTGTATCGTATGAGGGATTAGAAAAACGATTAGAAGTGCTTATCGATGCTGATGATCCTGAAGCTGAGGCTAAAAAGAAGGCTTACTACGAGCGTTTGCAGATTGAAATTGACGTTATTGTAGGCATGGGTTTTCCCGGTTATTTTCTTATTGTTGCTGATTTTATTCAGTGGTCCAAAGATAATGATATTCCGGTTGGGCCGGGTCGTGGTTCGGGAGCAGGTTCTCTGGTTGCCTATTCTATGCTGATAACGGATCTTGATCCGTTAAAATTTGACCTCCTGTTTGAGCGTTTCTTAAATCCTGAGCGAGTGTCTTTGCCCGACTTTGATGTCGATTTCTGTATGGAAGGTCGTGACCGCGTTATTGATTATGTGGCGCAGCATTATGGCCGTGACCGTGTATCTCAAATTATTACTTATGGCTCTATGGCGGCCAAAGCGGTTATCAGGGATGTGGGGCGAGTAAAAGGGCTGGCTTATGGTTTTGTTGATCGCATTGCTAAATTAATTCCCTTTGAAATCGGCATGACGCTGACCAAAGCTCTGGAGGAATCAGAAGATCTGGCAAATGCTTATAAAGATGAGGATGATGTGCATGAGCTGATTGATATGGCTCTGTCTCTGGAAGGTCTGTCTCGAAATGCCGGCAAGCATGCGGGGGGGGTTGTTATTTCGCCTTCTGTGCTCACTGATTTTACACCGCTGTACTGTGAACAGGGTGGCAAGAGTATTGTTACCCAATATGACAAGGATGATGTCGAAGCCATTGGACTGGTGAAATTCGATTTTCTGGGGCTGCGCACGCTTACTATTATCGACTGGGCAGTAAAAAATATTAAAGCGCGGCATGAAGATCAGCAGGATCTGAATATTGATCTGCTGCCACTGGATGATGCCAAAGCCTTTAAATTGCTTCTGGCTGCTGAAACAACCGCTATATTCCAGCTTGAATCCAGTGGTATGAAAGACCTTGTTAAACGATTACAGCCGGATTGTTTTGAAGACATTATTGCGCTGGTTGCCCTGTTTCGTCCTGGCCCATTGCAATCGGGCATGGTGGATAACTTTATTAATCGTAAACACGGACGTGAGGCGGTTTCTTATCCCGATGCGCAATATCAGCATGAATCATTAAAAACTATTCTCGATCCCACCTACGGCATTATTCTTTATCAGGAGCAGGTCATGCAGATTGCTCAGGTACTTGCCGGTTATTCGCTGGGGGGTGCAGATATGCTTCGTCGTGCCATGGGGAAGAAAAAAG
>CAZFUY010000017.1:0-5030 GCA_964522445.1 uncultured Thiotrichaceae bacterium
AGGTGCTAGTGAGCTTTGGCTCGTGGAGGTTCAAGTCCTCTTCTCGGCACCATTTTTGCGTGCAAAGATGGCACGCAAATAAATTATCCCGAAGGGATACAAATTATCTCTTAATCGTGTGTGGAAACCAGTAAATAAATTATCCCGAAGGGATACAGATTATCTTTTAACGTGTGATTAAAAACATATAAACAGACTATTAAAAGCACTTATAAAACAAAAAACACCTTCACAATATCCAGCTTATTTATATGAAAACCTTCGACTCTCTGCGAAGCCAGCTAAACCTGCACAAAGATATTCCCTACACAAAGGACTGGTCTGCCGCCGCTGATTTTATACAGATTATTGTTGACTATTGCCTGCAGGAAAAACCATCTACTGTATTTGAGTGCAGTAGTGGATTAACTACATTAATGCTGGCCAGGTGTTGCCAGATCAATAAGCAGGGCCATGTTTATAGCCTGGAAAACGGTGAAGAATACGCTTTAAAAACGCGTGATTTTCTTAGCTTACATAATCTTGAAGAATATGCCTCGGTTATTCATGCGCCACTGGAAGAAAAAATTATAAACGGCACAGCTTATTCATGGTATTCAACAGATAATATTCCAGCTAAAAACATTGATATGCTGGTGATTGATGGGCCTCCTGGTTTTCTCCAGAAAAATTCACGCTATCCTGCAATGCCTTTACTCACTGATAAACTTGCCGAACATTGTGTTATTTTTTTAGATGATGCTGGCAGAGAAGATGAAAAAGAAATTATTGAATTATGGAAAAACGAACACTCAAATATTAAACATGAGTTTATTGAAACTGAACGAGGCTGTTCAATACTTACGATTAATAAAAAATAGTTTCAGATTGATGCATTATAATTTTCATCCCATTCAATCAGTGCTTTTTTAAGATTGCCTTCAGCATTAATTTTTTCCCAGAAAATTTTAAAATCATCTTTTGCCGTTTCCAGACTAAAATTCATTTTATTTTTTTTGTCTTTTAAAAATAATTCAATATTAGCTTCTATTGTTTCGATATAATCCACAGCAATATCACTGGGTAACTGATCTTCACGACCACCTAATAACATTCCTTCTTTATAGGCTTTCATAATTCCATAATTTTCACGTTTTGCAAAACTATCTGCTGTTTGCTTCAGGTCTCTACTCAAATGAACATAAAAAGCATCATTACCGTATTCTTTATTTAGCCTGCCTAAAAACCATGACAAACGATTATCTGCTTCTATATGATTCTCTGGATAATTTAATCGTTGCTTACCAATATAAGTGGAACAGGACTCATGCGCCGAAGAATAATTGGATATATGCTGACAGGCTTTGATAAAAGTTGTTGATCCACAGCGACCTGTATTTAGTATAAATATATTCATCAATGTACCGCTAAAATGTCCTGCCATGAAATTCTATCTATTGTGTACGACATAATCGCATCGAGTATTTCAGTATGGCGTTTTTTCTTATGATGTTCAGAATTAATTAATTCATAGCCACGCGAATCATCAGAAAAATTATACTCTATATTATTAATAAAAATTTCAAAATTAGATCTTGATAATTCCAGCCCATCAAGCTGATTCCACCAGTTTTTATCATTATTAAAAATAGTTTTTAACAGGGCAAGTTTATTTATAATCTGTTTATGTTTCTGTAAATATATTTGATGCATTTTTTCTTCGATTTCCAGCAGTATATTATTTACTAGATCTTCAGGTAACATTTTACCAGGGAAACCCAACTCTGTTAATTTCTCTATTGAAAACAGCATCACATCGCCAAAATACTGTCTTTCAAACTCTGTAGATAAATCAATCAACTGATTATTATTATTTATGCCCGGTCTGAATTCTGACTGACCTGTATCATCAAGCGTTCGTTTATGAAGCATGGGTAAGTTTGCGGACACAAACTTGTCGCTTATCTCCGCTTTAATAATCCGACCTAACACCGGGCCTGCCATTCTTAATTTTAGTGCCGCAAATGGAATAAAATATTTCAATCCATCTGGCTTAAAAACATAATTCCCTGTGTATATTGTTCTGGCTGATTTAACACTGGATAAAGCATCTTCATATTCATAATATGTTTTCCGCGTTGGGTGTTCGCCATAGAAAAAACGCTCAAGCTCATTAGAAAACTCATTAAAACATTTTAAATTGTCATGTCTGGCTGTTAGATTGCATTTATATTGATATGCTTTATTTTTAATATTAAAACCAAAAAGATCCGCCATGTCGTGGTAAGAGGCATCATCAACTTTTTGCTCTTTGCCATTATGAAAACCACAGTCACTATCAGGCATAACCTCTGCCATATGGCTTAAAAAACAAATAACATCTTCTATAAAATTACCTGCCATTACAGCGGGAGACACAGGCGGATCACCAACTACTTTACCCGTTAGAATATTCGCTTCCGTTTCAGAGAAAACATTATTTAAGTCATAAAAATAATTTTTAATATATAAATCTTTATTGCCTGCCTCAGTATCAACTTTAACCCTGAATTCCTGATCGCTATCAATAAAATAGAACAACTGTTTTTTATCGGCTTCAATCATCTCATTTAGCTTTAGGTATGCAATATTACGCATTCTTGAAGCGCCTTTATGAGAGAAATCTAAACGATTAGTTTTACCCAGAACATTTATTAAAGCCTGTTTATTACTATCATTTAACTGATCTATTTGATGCAGTTGATTTTTCAGGCCGAAATATATTACCTCTATACCCTGATCATTATAATACTCTACTATTTCCTTGTTCTTTATAATATTTTTTTCATCTTGCGTATCATCTGCAATAACGGCTTTTATCTTCCTGTATTTATTATTTTCAATACCGCCATAACTAAAACATTTACAGAGATCAATAATACTTTGCAGGCAATTTCTCAGGTGTTGAGGCCTGTCAGCCACAGGAATAACAACGATAAACTCATATCGATTATCATCACCCTTTAATGAAATTAATGCTTCTAACTCCTGAAATACTTTATGAAACAAATCAATTAGCGCATTATCAAATCCACTTAAGCTTATTTCATTTTCAATTAAATCAACTGATTCCTTATATATAACGATGACTTCATCAATATTTTGTTGCTGAATTTTATCATCCAGTTTATTTTTAAGCGCAGGCACAGAAGGGTTCTGGCTATATAGGTTATAGAAGTTTTGTAAGGCGTCGCATTCTATTGAAGGCATTTTAGAAATCTCAGGCTATCTCTTTGAGATATAATTGGGAAAAGCATCCTTATCAATCATTAGTTCTATTAGATTGATAGCATTAGAAAAATCACAACTTTCAAATAAATCATCAAGATCTGATTCCGATTCTACTTTTTTATAATTAATACCAAAAGATTTAGAAAGAAGCAGGTAATCTGGATTTATAAAATCACAGTCTATAAAACGTTCTTCATATTGCTGGAACTGATTTTTTCGGATTAACCCCATCGTGGAGTTATTGAACATAACAATATTAAGTGGAATATCGTAGTTAACTGCCGTCATAATTTCCATACAGCACATTTGAAAGCCGCCATCACCTAATATTGCAAAAGTTGGCATTTTTTCTGAAAACCGAGCACCTATTGCAGCGGGTATTGCATGACCTAATGATGAAACGCCAGAATTTGGGTAGTATCTATCTGATGATGAAACAGTATAAAAATTCTGTGCGAAAATAATATTATCATCAAAAACCTGTATATTTTCTTTAATATTTTTTTCCAGCATTAAAAATAATTTCTTTATCAATGAAAACTTTGACTGGAAAATTATTGAATCAGTTTCAGATGAATTTTTTTCTACTTCTTTATCATCCCATTCAATTTTATCAAAAATCTTTGTTTCAGCATTCTTTCTTTCAAGGTTAGTTAAAAGCCCTGTTACTGCCTCTTTTATATCTGCATTAATCGCAATATCTGCTTTGAATACTTTTTCAAGCTGATCCTGATCATTATCAATCTGAATAATTTTCCTGTTATTTAAAAGTGCCTTATCCCACAGGTAACTTGTTCTTTCATTAAAACTTGCCCCAAGAAAAATAACCAGGTCTGATTTTTCAACAATATATTTATAAGCATAACCATAAGAGGTAACCCCCAGGCTTCCTAAAGACAGTTCAGATTGTTCACTAATAACACCTTTGCCTTTCAAACTGCTGGTAACAGGAATATTAAATGACTCACTTAATTGCGAGATAACACTCTGTGCTCCAGATTTAATACAACCATAACCTGCAACAATAACCGGGGCTTTTGATTCTGCAATAAGATCAGCCAGAATCTCAGAAGAGGCATTTATATGCGGAGAGTTTTCACACATAGCAGGCATTGTTTTTGACGTTTTAATGTCATCTAAAATAGTGTCATCCACCATTTCTTTTTGCACATTAAATGGGAAGCTAAGTAAAACAGGCCCAGAATTATCAGAAAGCAGTATTTTGGATGTTTTATTTAGAACATTTGCGAGGTAGTCTGTTCTCTCAATAATTTTGTTGTATTTGGTTATGCCTTTAAACAAATACTGCTGATCAATACTGCCGCCCTCTCCTGAGCTTTCCTGCAACCCGCCTTTTCCAAAAATATGGGTTGATGTTTCACCTGTAATAATAAGAATAGGCTGTTTATCGACATAAGCATTGGCAACGCCTGTAACCAGATTAGTCGCACCGGGGCCGGCAGTTGTAATACAGGCTGAAATTTTCCCAGAGGCTTTGGCATGACCACAGGCCATAAACGAAGCACCCTGCTCATGTTTTGCAAGTACGCTTTGAATACTGGAATTATACAGGCTGTCATAAACAGGCAGAATATGAGCACCGGGCATACCAAAGATATACTCAATACCCAGACACTCCATGTATTTTACAATTAATTCACTAACAGTTATTTTCATATCACTACAACATAGCTGACGCGCTGAGACTCAATTTTGTTGGCAGGGTATTATATATTAGAGATGCTTTCTATGCTGGAGATTTGTATTTTGGCTAAATAAGC
>CAZFUY010000017.1:5130-35885 GCA_964522445.1 uncultured Thiotrichaceae bacterium
TTAAAACCAGATAGACACATAAAAGCGGATCACATTTGCAGAAAAGCTATAACGTGGCTCCTGCCCCAATGTTGTTAGCGTTGTATTGTTGATATCAAGAAAATCTTCATAATCAAATGAGAAATAATTATAGTTTAGATTGACTGAGCCTTTCTTTATCCACGACACATCATCTTTGGCAAATTCATATGACACGCCAACACCAAAGGAATTATAGGAATAGGTACTGAGTTCTTTATCTCGTGCTCTAAAGTCAAACTGTCCGGAAAAGTCGAACAGATCATTATAAAATGATGCTTTTGTCTGGTTGTAAAATCGAAAATCTATTTCAAAAATCCAGTCATTACCCACCGGATGCACATAACCTAAATCGAATGTGCCTGATGTGATTCCCCATGTATCAGTAAAAGTCGTAAATCCGCTAGAGACAGCGGCTCGATAAGGTAAAAAATATTTAAGCCCTACAGCGGCTGCATTACTTGTTCTTGTATTGGGGTAAACTTCTTCCTCAAATAAATAGGGATTAGCTGGATCAGAGGCTGCACTGTTATCATAACGAACACTTCGATAAGGATTATTTAGAAAACCTTCATCTGTAATAATTTCATAAACAAGACTCATTAACATATTTTTTGTTAATACCTGAGACAGGGTTATGCGATAACTTCTAAGCGCAACTTTTTCTTCTAATGGATCATTGATTTTACCTACCGTGTTATCTCCCATTGAATAACCCAGACCAACCGTAGTTAAACCGCCAAACATTTCCTGTGAAATATTTATATTTTGGGTGATGGCTTCATAATCATTTTCAACACTTGTGGTGTAGGAATATGACAAGATAGATTTATCATAAAGATAATCAACACTTACTGATTGCTGAACCCTTTCTTCAGTGTAGGCGCTTGCCTGAGTAACAACATCAATAGATGCACTGCTCACACTATCCACATAATGATTAGCAGAAACTGAAACACTGTCACTAACACTTTTGCGTATTAATATTGAAGGGCCGCTAACCGTTACATCACCACCATCATAACTATGAAATAAAACATCGGCACGATCTTCAGGTAAAACCAGCGCATTTACTGATTGCATATAACAGAACATCAGCAATAATAATGAGCGTCTTATCATTCTAATTACAACCACAACCACCACCCGTTGTTATACTGGCCCCTCTTGCCCCTTCACGTGCTTCATGAACATGGCCTAAATAAGCTGTTGAAACGGGATCACGATTAAAACTCATTATGGGATCAGCCAAATTAGCTCGCTCATAAGGTTTTACCCACGGTTGAACATCACAGCCTGAAAGCAGTGTCAGTATAGAAATTATGCTGAAAAAACGTATCATAAGTTTTTATTCTCGAACTAATTTTTTTACCCATTTTTTATAGGCAACCATATCACCCGGCTTATAGCCTTTATGCAAATAACGCATGTTGCCATTGCGATCAATAATAACCGTACTTGGCATGGCCGATACTTTATATAATTCACTTACTTTATTTTCACTATCAAATAAAATCGGGAATTTTATAGCCACATCTTTTACTATTTGTCTGGCCTTTTCTGAATGCTCTTCAACATTGACTCCGATAACAGTAAAACCAAGTTTTTTATATTTTTTATGTAAAACATTTAGCAATGGCATTTCCTGACGACAGGGGCCACACCATGATGCCCAGAAATTTAACAGAACAACATCACCTCTAAATTCACTCAGTTTCTGGTTACTTCCTGCATAACTTTTTAAAGTAAAATCAGGTGCTTTTCCTTTTATATTCTGAGATGCCAACACAGGTGATGACAGAACAATCATCATAAAAAAAAATTTTGCTAATTGTTCTATTATTTTTTTATACATAAATAAAGACATATTTATACCTTTGAGTTTAAAACACCAGGGATACTCTGATTAAGTATGCTTAGAAATAATAACTAGCACCAAATGTTACTTCTAAATTATGAGTTAACTTACTTTCACCTAGCAGATCCATATTAAATGTATGATCTCTTACATCCAGATAAACAGA
Organism: uncultured Thiotrichaceae bacterium; assembly: GCA_964522445.1. Lineage (GTDB taxonomy): Bacteria > Pseudomonadota > Gammaproteobacteria > SZUA-229 > SZUA-229 > CAZFUY01. The sequence goes on from CAZFUY010000017.1 coordinate 7,173, forward strand.
CACATAATTACTTACCAGCAACCTGTAACCTGCACCATAACTAACTGTAAAATTAGTATCTCCAGCAAAATCTGTATTGCCTATTGATGCGATTAGATACAATGCACTATTGTAAGTTGTGCTATCTGTAATAAACGCTTCACCCGGCAAAAGGTTATAACCAAAAGATACAAAATAATGCTGGTACTCTCTATCGGCATCAGAAAGCAAAGGCGCACTGCCGGGATTTAATGTCTCAAAACTTGTTTTACCCGCACTCGACTTTCTCAAACCAACATCTGTAAAAAAATCCTCAGAAATATGATAGACAAGCCGTGTGCTCAAAACGAGGTTTACACCAAAATCTTCAATGCTTAATAAACCTGCCGATACAAGTATTTCAAAATTTGCGGTATCAATTTTTGACTCATCAAATTCTTTACGTTTTATCTCCGGCTGAATAACAGATTCTAACTCCTGATTTTCGTCAAGCTCGGCAGACCAAGCCACCGGGCTAAGAAAAATAGAAGCACCTGTTATACAACTTAGAAGAAAACTGCGAAGCCTGCCTTCCATTCTTTTAAATCCTCATTAGTATCATTATCAATTCTTGATGAAAAGATAATATATTCACTGTATTCAATTCTAAATATAACCTGTTTTGTTAAATATAAACGAGCGCCTATACCAACATTACTAAACTGATTTGTATTATCTTTGGGCTGGATAAGCGTTGCTTTTGGAGTAACATCAATGACTCCTGTACCAAGATGAAAATAAGGTGAAAACCGCCACTCTGGAAAAGGCTGCATGACCAGACCAAGATTATATAAAAAGCTATTTGAAAAATTACCATTAGCCTGTGACAAGGCAAACTCTGCTGCAAAACCTTTATTAAACAGATATGCACCATACGTAGTTATGGCAGTCGCACCATCAAGACTGCCACCCATAACACCTAGCTCCCAGCTTCTTTTTATAAAATCTTGCTGAGTAATATTTGTAAATTCAATCTTCTCACCTTTTGGTGATAGTGTTTCAGACATCTGTTCTACTGAAATCCAGCCTTCAGTATTTTTTTCATAGCGAACTTTAAACCAGGATGTTCGCCTTTGTATAATCTTTATTATTTCACCCCGTTCAATAACATCAATCACAGGGTAGCCGCCACCCGGCCCTGTATGCACATCAATAAAGGGGTCCGCAACTTCAACCTGCTGATAAAACTCAACAGCAGACTCTGTTTCATTTGCAAATGCATTATTTGCTACAAAGAAAAACTGAAGCAGCAAAATAAATAAAAAATTTAAGGACATATTTATGCTTTTAAAAAATAATTTAATTAACCGGCACATTGGCATGTACGGGATTATTATAATATTGCGCACCAATATCCAGCCATTCAGATATTAGTTTTAATTCAGACGCGGTTAACATACCAACATGGTTAACCGCGGGCGTTAAAGTCCAGCTCACTCTGTTTCTATCAGCACTGCTTACATCCAGTATTTCACCTGTCATTTTTTCTATAAAGTAATTTGCTCTTGCACCATCTTCATTCATGGAAGGTGTTTGTGGATCACTCTCATCCGCCTCAGTTACAATGTCAATAAATTGAGAGCATGTTGCCGGGTCTAATACAGGGTCTCCATTTACATCAACTGTCGAGCATGTTGCTGGATCTAAAACAGGATCACCATTTTGATCCACACGTGGCACATTTCGCGTAATCATAATATCTGTTGGTGGATTATTACCAATCACTTCCTGTCTATTATCTTCAAAAAATAATTCTCTGTAGGATTCTAAATGTATTGCATCACCCGTATCATCATCAAGATCAGTTAAGCCCAGATCAAGGTAACTTGCAGGCACCTGTGAAGCACCCTGTGCATCTGTTTTTGCATGACAGTTTGTACAGGTATGATCTGTATTGCCGGGTGCACCTGCTGGGTCTTCTCTTAACACTGACCAGACTGGATTAATATGATCAGGATAATTAATGACCATACGACACGCCGGATCCCAGTTAGGATTAAAAAGATCAGCCGCAGTTTCCAGGCATTGCGCAGCAACAATGGGTTGAGCCGCACCTTTTATAGACGCATCTAAATCATCATAAAGCACGCTGACTGGTGTCTCTACCGTTAATGATGCATCATCTGGATCTGTCCACACATCAACATAAAGTAAATCGATACTGGGTTTTAATGCGGCAGGAAATTGTCGCGTTAATATTTCAGCCATTGTATTACCCGTGTCACCAAAATATTTTGATCCCGTGGGCACGGCCGCATACACACTGGTATTTTCTAAATCGATACCATCACCTTCTAATCCAGAAGTAATTTGAGTCTCAATGGCATCACTTCGTGCATGGGGCAAAGGCGTTACACCTGGCTGGTGTGTATGGCAACCAGTACATTGCAACGTATCTTTAGGTCTAACCTGCAACCAGTTGTCATGACGTGTGCGCCTTAAATTTCCATTTGTTTCGCGTTTAAGAATACGGCGGCCATTCTTATCTAAAACTTCAATATAAAATCCGATATTAGCAGGTACTTTAACTCTTACCGAACCATCTGGCTGAATCATGGTGTAGCCAATAATTTCTCTCATACCTAAACGACGGTCTATGCCAAATGCTTCACGCGCAACATCTTTGGTACATGCGGCATCATTGTCATCACAAATTCCAACTGCTTTTACTATGCGCAAAAATCTTGCAGGTAAATCGGTGCTGTCTGTTCTATCTGGATCAAATAAATCTCTAACCGTTACAATGTCATCAGACGTATCCGTTGTATTATTAGTTATGACTGCATTTGAAATACAGTCATCAAGGAAGCAACCATTAAAACTATTTGCGCCACCACCAAAGTCATAAACACTGCGTATATTTAAAATCCCTTCCCTGTCGCTTAATGTCTGATCAAGATCAATTGCACCTTTATCCTGAATAATAGCTGGACGAGTTCGAGGACTAACACCAACAATGTCAGTAATAAATTTACCTGGCTCAGGCAATACAACCGGCAACTCTGTTCCCTTGTCAGGATCATTTATCCAGATACCATAAACAGGCGGCATTTCATTAACCACTGACATAGAGATATAAGGTTCTATGCAGTTATTAACAACAGGTGGTAGTAACGTGGGATCAAAATCTGGGGCATCCTGATCCAGAACGACATTAGTTAACTGACAGGTTCCCTTACTCAGCAATAAACGATTACTTCCGTCATCTAATGGAAATGCCGAACTATAACGTCCGCCCAGTGATATGCCTGTAGTAGAAATATTTGCAGTTGTTGCTTTTGTTTGCGCAGGCCCGGTGACACCCTGATTAACACTCAATGGTTTGACTGGCTGATTGTTATCAATAAAACCATTGCCATCAATCGTGTAAACATCAACACCACCAAACGTATTTCTAAATTGCTGAGTTAAAACTAATATTTTTCCATCCGACATAACTCTGGGTTGCACAAACTGCATACCTCCGGGATGACTGGCGTTGTGCGCACCGTAATAACTTTGTAGATTAGAACCATCTGGGTTTACAGTGTACAGGTTCATCACATTATTTAAGCCAGCATGATCCCAGCGACTAAACAAAATTCGCCCATCAGGTAACACCGTTGGATCAAGATCATGACTCTGATTATTTGAAATCTGTTTTATATTGTTACCGTCTGCTTCCATTACATGCAGGTTCAATGCTTTGGTTCGACGATTCTCATCCAGCGCAGAAAATTTAGGTTTATCTATGCCCGATACTTTTTGTGATTCATCCAGATTAACTGAACTTGAATTGTGTTGTCTGTTAGAAGAAAAAACAATGCGTCCATCGGGTAAATAATAAGGTGCGATATCATCACCCACATTAGAACCCTGTGGAATAATTGATCTTAAAACTTCAGTCGCAATAACATATTCATATATTGTCCATGTATTATCGTTATCGGCATTATCATCTGGATCATCAATTCTTAATGAAAAAATTAGTTTTGTTCCATCATAGGATGATTCAACATCACGAACATCACCAATGCCATTGGTTATTGATGCTGTTATATTTTTTTCTTCGGCAGAAAGTGCCGAACGTTGTTTAATAAATAAATCACCGCCAGCACGATAGGTCAATGGACGACGAACATCCTGTGAAATGGCATTGCCATTATTATCAACAAGTATGGTTCTTTTGGTATACGCAATAGGCAAGTCGACAATACCAGCATCAGCACCATCATCTGATTCAGGCGCACAGCCAGCGAGAAACACTGAAGAGAAACCAGCAAAAAATAAAACCAGTAGTTTTATTATAAAATTTTTAACAAAAAACTGCTTCATATCTATCCAGCTTAATTTGGTGCAACGAGGCCAGATGAATAAAACATCTTACCTTTTGAATTAATAACAATAGCATCCACACCTTTATATGAATCTATCAATTTAAAGCCTTTTTTATCACCCAGCACAAACAGTGTTGTTGATAAAGCATCGCTTAATGTTGCACTGTCAGCCATTACTGTTGCGCTCCATGTTGTATCAACCGATTTTCCCGTGGCAGGTTTAATTATATGGTGATAACGTTTTCCATCTTCAATAAAAAAGCGTTCATAATCACCCGATGTTGATATTGCTGTATTAGTTAATGGCAATTTAACAGCAATATCATTTTTATTTCTGGGATGCCTTACACCCATCATCCATGATCGACCCTGCCGGTCACCTAAAATACGTGAATCACCTCCAGCACTTACCATTCCATTTTTTATGCCACATTTTTTTAGTATGGCAATAGCATTATCAACCGCATAGCCTTTTGCAATCCCACCAAGATCTATACGCATACCATGGCGGCTAAATTTAATGCTCTTATTTTTATTATTTAACTTTATATTTTTATAATTAATAAATTCTAATTTATTATTTATAACGTCATCTGAAGGCTTTAGCCCCTGACGGTAATCATAAAGATAACCCACACTGGCAAATGTAATATCAAATGCACCAGCAGACTTTTTAGATATTTCTAATGAGAATTTAATTAAATCAAATAACTCATTACTTATTCTTACTTCCTGCTTTGCTGCCAGATTATTTATTAACGCCAGTTCACTATCTGCTTTAAAAGGACTCATTAACTCATCAATGCGACGCATTTCTATAAACACTTTATCGCTGCATTGAGCGGCTATATTTTTATCCTTGTGCCAGACATCAACAGCAACCTGTGTTCCCATAATATTCTGCTGTGTTTTAAACCAGTCTGCACTTGCTTCAACTGAAATAAGTGCTGACGCATAAATAAAAAACGCGCATATATGTTTTGGTAAATTATTAATAAAGCTGCCCTGTATTCTATTTACATAAATTTTTAATTAAATTTATGCTGTTATTTTTCCAAATGAGATTAGATTATCAAGTGTTCCCAGACCATGATTTCCATTTAAATATAAGGCTGAAAAATTATTATAACTTCCCGCTGTTATGTCTCCATTAATTGCCATGTAATTAGCAATCACCGTATTAACCAGTAAGTTCACATTATTAGCCGCAGGGCTTGATGAGGTTACAACCGAGGCATCACTGGAAAAACGACCAATTTGATGATGGTCTGTTAATGTATTTGCTGCAAATTTTGTAATTGTTCCCCCCCCGGCTGTTGGCGTAAACAGCAGATAAAAAGAACATGCGGTAGATGAATTATCACCTGTCCAGTTACCTTTGCCACGACCACCCAGAGGATTATTTGTATTTGCTGCATTATCTGCAGAGTTATCCAGACCTCCATTACTCGACAACGAACCATCACTAAATACATAAATCATTAACGGCTTATTTGTTCTTGCCGCATATTCTAAACATGCACCAATACAACGACCTGCACGCAGGTCTCTATTTTCACCTGTACTACGATCACCTGTATGATAATCGTAACCTCCCATAGAAATACTACCCGCACCAGAGTGGCCATCAATAACCATTTTCATAACTGATGCTGTTTTTCTAAATTCACCACTGCCATCAAATTCAGTTTCAGTAAAAATACCGCCCGCATTATTTACAATAACAGGCGTTGTTGCTCCACGATCATCCGGGCTAACTTCAACACCTGCAAATCGAGCAGCCAGATCAGCCGCTTTTAAATAACCGCATTGCATCAGGTCTTTGATGACTTCATTTTTTGTTGGGTTAATATCAGGTGATACAGTTCCCAGGCGAAGTTTTTTATGAGTAATGCGCGCCATTGATTCCATAACCGCAGTTACATCAGCGGGGTCACTTAACACAGAGGTTAAATCACCCACATCAACCATGCCAGTTACATCACCTGGGCGATCAACTTTTGTTGGCCTTATTTTTGGATCAATTAATGCCGCAGGCGACACGGAACGACCACCTGATTCTGTATTTTGAGAACCCACTAATGTAACAACATCACCACCCGCACCTGCTTTTGCAATTCCATACATGGGATTATGAGGATTGTTACCCGTATCATTTTCTGAACGAGCCGGAATAACCGCTCCATTTGTCTGCCCCTGACCTCGTGATGTAAATTTTTCCAGAATACCAAACAACATTGGACTGTCCTGATGAAACAGCAAACCCAGCTCATCATTTATATAATCTGTATTTGCACTCGGATTTAAAACAGCATTGCCAATGCCTTCAGTCATAGTGACTGAACTGGTGCCGGGAATCATACTCGGTGGTATGCCTAATTTACTGTAGCCACCCTCAGCCAGAAAATCTCTTTGGCCGCCGCCCTGACCTACTAATACATTTGAACCGGCTAAATTTGCACCGCCGCCTAAATCAAAACAGATAAATGGAATTTTACTTGTGCCAGATAATCCAAAATTACAATTTACATCCGGCGATAAATTCATATCTAGTCGTAACGCTTCTAAATCTGCAGCAACGGCAGCATGAACATCACGAGGATTGGTAAATAAACTAAAAACACCGCCCGTTAAAACCAGACCTGGGCCAGTAATAAAACCCTGACGTAAAAAATCACGCCGCGTTCTGGGCTTTGAATGATCTCGATGACGCAAGGGTTCATCTATATCTATTTTTTTGCGTCTTTTAGTCATTGTTGCTTCCTCATGTAAAACCATGTTTTGTTCTATTGCAGAATCATAATGGCACTACCAACAGTAGCAGCACACATTGCTTTCACAATTTCTTCTGTTCGTGCCTGAGTATTGCAACCCGGCAGACACTGGGTCATAGACGTTAATAAACTACTGTATGAATCACCCGTTAAAGAGGGATCTAAATCCTGAGTAGCAGCCGAGGCAATACTGTTTCTAATTTCTGATTCAACAGGTTGCGTTAATAAGTTTTTTGTACCTGTTGGCAAATCAATATTCATTAATGCAGTTAACAGCGGATCAAGAATCTGATTCTTTTTAGCATCAGAATTAAATGCCGTGCCTGCTGTTGCAGTAAAATCAAAACCTGAAAAATATGCTTTATCTGTATTTACCAGCACATCACAATATTTCATTGCCATCTGTGCAACAGCCATTTGATGCGATGCAAGAAACGCATTTATATTTTCTACTGAAGGTAATTGTTGTCGATAAATACTGAATGTGGCTGCAACATCTGCATTGTTTTCAGGTATGCCGGTTATTGCGGATAAGGTTGCATTAATTTCATCAAAAGTACGCACACCAATATCGGATGAAATATTTTCAGCAGGATCAGCCGGGTATACTCTGGGAGATGGAACAGGCTCAACAAGTGTATTAGTTGCGCTGCCCAATTGTTCAAAGCTCAGAAAAAATTCATCTGAACCAGGGCCTTTTTCAACTGAAATAATTGTTCCATTATTTGAAAGCTGTTGCCCCACATCGGTAATATAAGCAGAGGTATCGGCAACAACCACATCCATATTACCAAATGCCTGACCCGCTACGGCTTCTTTACTATTTATGCCAATGCGCAGACCTTTAATAACGATAGATGAAGCAGGTCTATATCCAGGATTTAGATTTACAAATGTAGGCTTATTAAATAAATAAGACGTGTTATCAAATTGTTCAACCTGAAACATAATATAACTATCAGGCACGTTAATACGATCGGCTATTGAAAACAGCATAAAGTATTTTTGGCCTACACCTACATTTAGATTTTGTCTTATCTGCTCCTGAGTTAATGCGCGACTATGAATCGCTAATAATCTTATTTTTCCTTTCCATAAAGTATTTGCACCACCACCAGGCTCATTGCCTAGCGCAAAAGCAAAAGTATCATTCCATGAAGTTAATAAACCACCTGTATCAGGATCAGTGGGATCATCAACATCACCAATATACGTATCATCTGAATCATCATTCGGTGTGCCATTATCATCAATGCTGCCAGTAAAATTTCCGTTTACATAAATGCTGCGCCCCAGAGGTGCTGTACCTAAAGATGGTTTGCCTGCAACCGGGCTAAAATTCATTACAACGTGTTGTAACGCTGCCTGCAAATCCTCATCTGCATCGGCTGTAGATAATGTTGTTAAGCCCGCTGAATTATTCCGATTTTTAAAATCATAATTATACTGTGACTGCCCCATTGTGAAGTTACGCGTATTACCACCACCAGAATAAGTTACGATACTTCTTCCATTCTGTACGATATTTCCGGGCACAACCCAGGCCTCAATGGCATACTCACCACTGGCTTTTATAAAATCACTGAGTTTTTTACTGTTGGCAACCGAGCCCTGCGCCTTACCGCCATTTAAAATCTCAATACCAAAACCTAACACCCAGCTAATGCCGCCATTTAAAGTCAAAGGCAATGCAGGTGAAACGCCACTGGTATCAAAGGCTATATTCCCCGAACCTTGCTTGAACTCATAAAGCGCAATAACATCATCTTCATAACGAATACCACTGCTTGCAATCATGGCATCACCCAGCTGCATGGCCTTACTAATAATTAAACTGGGATCTATAGGTGTGGGTGAAATATTATTTGCAAATTGCTGTATGGCATCTTCCATATCCTGAGCATCCGCCTGACAGTCACTTGTCCAGCAGTTATGAAACTCTTCTCTTAAACGGACAACAAGACGAGAGTTTGCAGGCGTATCAAGATCCAGCTTTGCCTTGGCCGCTTCATAAGATATATCGACATCCGTATTTGAAAAGAACGGTGCCTGTGGTGTTGCCGACGTATCATCATGACAACCCGCACAATGCGCCTTTAATAAAGGCGTGTGTATTATGCTGCCAAAACTGGCTGAAGAAACAGGGAAGGTTTTAGTCGCACCTGCATCTTTTAATACTGGCGCAACCAGTTGTATTTGAGTTGATGAATTAGTTGCTGTTTGCTGCCATGCCTGAATATAGCCCACCACTGCATCCGCACAGTCCTGATCACTGCCTAACCAGCATTGATGACCATTTGCCAGTTTGGTTACTATAGGTGACGCAGGAATATCATTTACATTAATAATGCTAAGTGCTTCTGCATAAGCAAGATTTACATTATCGGTGCGGACAAACTTACCTGTTCCCTGACCACCTTCAATATGGCAACCACCACAGTTTTCTGTGTCATTTAATTTTGCCCAGAATTCACGTTTAAAATTCTGGATGTCTGTTGTCTCTGGTGCAGGGCCACTGTACTTTTCATTGTTTGTTTGCTTTCGTGCATTTTCAGTATTTTCAGTCTCATTACCACAGGCAGATAACAGGGCAGCAAAGATCAGCATCAACACGATTTGAAAAAATAGATGCAAGCCTGATTTTTGTTTTTCAGAGGCATGAATCATTGTCATGAGCTGATTGTTATACATTCCAAAATACTCCAAAAATACTTTTTCACATTCTGTTTTAAATTATTTAAAACAGAATTTTTTATTTCCTGTGGTCTACTGACCCTTACAATAAGCAGCAACTTCAGCAAACACATTTCGCATATCGCCATCCACTTTAAACAGAGCTGCAATTCTCTGAACTTCCGTTCTATCAGCACTAAAATTATCTGAACCGCGTAAACAAATTGATTTGAAAACTTTCTTAACCTGACAACTATCAAATGCATCGGTATGTGCCAGCTCCATACCCAGGGCTTTAGCACCATTGCCTGTTGTGTGACCGTTTTCATCCAAAGACGTGTTGTTATACCAGCCCAGCAAACTGTTCTGTCCATTGCGCCAGTAATTAATCCAGCTATCATCTGTTTGTATATAACCGTATTTGAAATTGGTTTCGTTGTGATTGAATTTATTAACCACACCATTGGGATTTGGAATAGGCGCACCATCTGGATTTGGAATATCATCCGTCGTCGCACGATAATCTAAACTGTTGCTAGTGGTATTAAAATCGTAGTAGGCAAATGCACCTAACATGCCATCCATACCCGCATGGCAACCAATGCAGCTATTCATAAATATACGACTATCACCACCCGGACTTCGCACAGCATCCCGACGCACACGGTCTGGCACACGAGAGACATCTTTTAGCTGCTCAAGATCAGAGCAAAGGTGATTTAAGAATGTAAAACGGAACATGGCTCGATTTGTTCCTGCAACAAAAAAAGCCTCTGAGGATGCTCTTGTTGTTATAACACCAGCAGTAGCACTTGCAGGTAATCCTGTTTCAGCAGATTGACTACTTTCAACCAGCACGGCTGCGTCACTTAAATCTGCCCCTGCCTGCTCAAGCGCCTCATAAGATGCATTGCTGCTGGTGCTGTATGCCTGAGCACCATTAACATAAAGAATATCGCCATATAAAATCTGGTGAAAATCTTTACCATCTCTGATCATGCCTATAATAGTGGCCGTGTAATCATTCAATGGAACAAAAACTGACTGATCTTCATTGGTCCAGGGGGCTGCAAAATTTTTCAATGTGACATTATAAAAGCTGGTATCAGCAGGATTATTAACCGGAGGAACTTCACCACCAGCCCCCCCTAAAGTATTATCAATTGCCAATAATGCAGCATCCACAGCCCTATCCTGACTCACCAGTGCTTCCATTTCTTCCAGCATTGCATTCGTGGGAGATGTGCCAATTAGTCGATCATGAATGCGTTTTGCCTGCTCACGCGCGCCGGACAGAGCAGAACCACTTACAGTAATACACACAAGCATTAATAAATAACCAGGCAATTTTTGTAGTAAAGTAACTGTTTTTGAGCTGTTACATTTCATCAACCAGGTATCTCCTCATCATCCAGACAACATCGGACGCATAATATTTTTATCCCACTGATATTTATGGGAAAGCCATTACTTTTATTTATAATTTCTCTGGAAATTAATAATTTATGGCATTTTTTTAGATTCGCAATAAATACGCTAAAATAACAAGTTTAATATTTTTCCAAACTTGACATAAATCATATCTGCATTTCAAGACCATGACAGTGAACTAAGTCACATTGGAAAATTCATTTAGAGAAGCCCATCACATAAACGGGTGATATTGAGATTTTTATTAGATATTTCACATACATAGACGGGTGATATTGTTAAATTAAAAGCAGACAGGGAACACTATAACAAGACTCTCACTAACTAACACTAATTAGTGAACCATTTCACAAGAATGAAAAAACAGGCCAAAAATCAATCTTTTCTCTTCATAAATGACCTCTAATCCATGACAATGTATGAAAATTTGTATATACACTCTAATATAAATATATAAGTCCTCATTACCCAGATATTTTAAATAAACCAGATTACAGTTAATAAACACAGGCCAATAGATTGAACGCTTTAAAATACATTTACATATCACTAATTAGCTCACTGCTCCTCTGCAATTCAGGCTATGCTGAAACAGCAGATAAAACCAGTGATGCCAGCCAACAAAGCATTAATGCTAATATTCAGGATCTTAAAAATGAAGTTCTGGAATTAAATCGAGACTTATTTGTTTTAGAAGAAGACCTGCTTTTTTCTGCCAACACTCAAATAAATGTCTTTTTATCTATGGATGCAGGAAAATTATTTAATCTTGATTCCGTACAACTAAAAATAGATGATAAAATTGTTAGCAATTATTTATACACCGAGCGCGAGATTAACGCTCTTCGTCGTGGCGGTGTACAACGACTTTATATCGGCAACCTGACTTCTGGTGAGCATGAAATCACAGCCATTTTTATTGGTCAGGGGCCTAACAAGCGTGATTATAAAAGAGCCTCCACACAGAAAATAGATAAAACCAGCGAAGCCCAGTTTATCGAATTAAAAATCATTGATAACATATCCAAGGAACAACCAGATTTCGCCATCAAAGTATGGGAATAACGAAATCTTTTAAAATAGCAGCATGTCTTTCTTTACCAGTCACCTTTCAGAAACTATAAAAATTATATTGATATCATCAATATTTATAACGCCATGCTTTGCAAGTAGTGACACAGAAACAGAACACGCCGTAAAAGATTTGCCTTATGGCGTATCATTATTCCATTTCTTTCAGGGTCGATATTTTTCAGCAATCTCTGACATTCTCGTTGCTAAACATTACAAAACATTAAATAGCGATGATAAAAACCCAGAGTTATTACTAGGTGGTTTATATTTATCCTATGGCCTGCATCATAAGTCTGCCGATGTTTTCTCAAATATACTGAATAAAGAAGAAACCACCACGCCCTTATCTATCCGAGATCGCGCCTGGTTTCACTTAGGAAAAAATCACTATAAACATGGTTTTTTAGACGATGCTGAACAGGCTCTCACTTCAGTAAAAGATAGCTTAAGCAATAATCACAATTCAGAACGACTTTTTATTCTATCTAATATTTATGTTAAAACCAGTAAGTTAGATAAAGCACTTGAGTTAATTGATCAATTTGATGACTCAGTATGGAAAGATTACGCCTATTTTAATATTGGCACAGGCCTTATTAGAAATAATAAAATTAATAAAGGGAAAGAACTTTTATCAGAACTGGCCAATACCGCTCCCAAAAATAGAGAACGCCAGATTTTAAAAGACAAGGCTATTCTTGCCCTGGCTTACACGGCACTAAAAAACAGCAATCCAGTTGAAGCAACTAAATATTTCCAGAGCGCCCGCTTAAATGACAATGAAGCAACAAAAGCTCTGCTAGGCATTGGCTGGTCATTGTATAAACAGAATGAATTTAATCAGGCATTAATCCCCTGGATGGAACTGGCTAATAGACCACCTTCAGACCCTTCAGTGCAGGAAGCATTAATATCTATACCTTATGTGTTTGAACAAATAAATAATCATCATCAAGCACTGCATCAATACAATCTGGCTATTGATATTTACAATAAACAGCTCGATGAAATTAACAAGGTTATTAAAATAATTAACAATGGCGAGTTTATTAAACAGCTTAATCTTGATACATTAGGAAAAGAATCAGCCACACCATTTAGCATATTATTTAATATAAATGCAAAATCAAACCAGTATTTATTGCCTCTTATTAGTTCAAATGATTTTCATGAAGCACTTAAAACATATCAGGAACTAAATTATCTTAACTTCACATTAAACCACTGGCAACGCGGATTACCTGCTCTTAATATTATCCTGAATGAAAAAACTAATACTTATAACAGCAGACTAAAAGACACTGTTCATAGCCCTAAACTTAAACTATCTAAGCTCATGCAAAAAAGGCGAAACAAGCTTGCTCGTCAGATTAAAGAAATTGAGTCCACAGAATCTTCTTTAATGCTCGCAAACAGTAAAGAACTGGAAACGCTTAAACTGCTTAGTAAAACAGAAATCAGGCTTAATAAATTAAAAAATCTGGAAGATCTAAGTGAAGAAGAGGAAAAACTTAAGCTACTAAATGGACTGATGCACTGGAAAATCACTACAGACTACAAATCCAGAATATGGGAGGCAAAGAAAAACCTTAAAGAGCTCGATAAAACACTCTATAAAATGCACGCTGCCATTTATTCATTGTCAAATGTATGGAAAAATGCACCTGACAAATTTAAAGATTTTTCATTAAGAATAAAAGATAAAAGCAAACGCATAGCTGAACTTAAAAAGAAAATGAATAAATCACTTAAATTTCAGGAAGCATATTTACAGGGCATGGCCATGAAGGTGATAAACACTCACCGCAACCGAATAAAACTTTATCATGATCGCGCACTGTTTGCTAAAGCACGCATTTATGATTCACTTATTGTGAAGAATGATCATGAATCATTATAAATATTTTATATTATTAACAGCTATTGTTACATCCATAACAGCATGCAGCACAGCAAAAGAAGACCTGATGATTCAGGATTTATCAGTTGAAAGTATTAAATATGAACCTGCAAAAAAGACTATTGCAGATAGAAAATCTGCCATTAATAATTACAGGTCATTTATACAGGGCACAGAAAATAAAGACCAGTATGGCACAGCACTTAGGAGACTGGCTGACCTTGAGCTTGAAATCAGTGAAGAGAAAAATGCTCAGGACTCCGAAACACTAAATACAGAAGGTCAAAAAATAATGCTCTCTTCTATTGAGCATTACAATACTTATCTTGAAACTTACCCTGGCCACGCACAGAATGATTTAATTTTATATCAGCTAGCCAAAGCACATTCATATAATGGCGATTATGAAAAAGCATTGCTAAAAATGAATATTATTGTAAAGGACTATCCTGACACTCAATACATAGATGAGGTTCAGTTCCGCCGTGGTGAAATTTTATTTGTCATGGATGATTACAGCAACGCCGAACTGGCTTATGCCAGTATTGTCAACAAATATGCTGACTCTCCATTTTTTGAAAAAGCACTTTATAAATTGGCCTGGTCACAGTTCAAAAGATCTAAATACCTTAAAGCCCTTGCTAACTATTTACATATACTGGACAGAAAACAGGCCGAAGGAAAACTAACCAGTAATGGGCTCGCTAATAATTTAAGCCGTGCTGATCAGGACTTTATAAATGACACATTACGAGTTATCAGCCTTGCATTATCCTACAGGAGTGGATCAGCAACTATTCAGTTATTATTTTCTGAAAAATCAGAAAGAATCTATGAAGCTTTGCTTTATCGCCAGCTTGCCGAACTATATACAAAAAAAGAACGCGCAACAGATGCCGCCAGGGTTTATCTCGACTATGCAAAGACACACCCACTGAATCCTCTGGCAGCAGAATTTCACACACTGGCTATAAGCGCCTATGCACTGGGTAATTTTCATGATTTAGTTTTATCTACAAAAGAATCATTTGTTAATAAATATAACGTCGACACACATTTCTGGAACATGCAGAAAGAAGCAGATAAAGAAACCATAAAACCACTCCTTAAAAAACACATTCGAGAGCTGGCTAATTATTATCACGCTAATGCTCGTAAGAGCAAACAAAGCAAAGATTTTAATCTGGCTGCATTATGGTATAAAAAATTCCTGATATCTTTTCCTGATGAAAAAGAAGCACCTGCTATTAATTTCTTGCTTGCAGAAACTTTATTTGATGCCAAACAATATAATAATGCTTTATCTGAATATGAGAAAACAGCTTATAGTTACCCTCCGCATAATAAAAATTCAGAAGCAGGTTACGCCGCACTATTAACATTTAATAAACTTATTGAACTGGCAAAACCAGAAAAGAAACCACAGCTAAAATTAAAAGCAACTCAAAGCGCCATTCACTTTAGCAATCAATTTCCTGATGACAAACATGCACCTGCGGTTATAACAAAAACATCAGAAGAACTATTTGCTATTAAAGACTATAAACAGGCTTCTGAATTTGCTAAACGTGTTATAGACCGTAAAGACATAAAAGATAAATCACTAACTAAAACAGCATGGACAGTATATGCACATACTCAATTTGAGCTCAAAAATTATGCAGCAGCAGAGCTGGCTTATATTGAGGTACTAAAACGCACATCTGCAAAAAGCAAACAATATGCTGCCTTCTCAGATAAATTAGCAGCCAGTATTTATAAGCAGGCAGAACAACAACGCAACAGCAATCACTACGAACTTGCCGCATTCCATTTCTTGCGTATTGGAAAAATAGCACCCTCCTCATCTATTAGAGCCACCGCAGAATATGATGCAGCTACTATGCAAATCAGGCTAAAACAATGGAGTAAAGCAACTAAAACACTTGAAGCATTCAGGCATAAATTCCCCAGGCATAAGAAATATTCAAAAGGTATAACTGAAAAACTGGCACTCACTTATACTAATACAGGACTTTTTTCTAAAGCAGCTAAACAAATTTCTATTCTGGCAGCTATTGCCATTAACTCTTCAGACAAACAGAAACTTATCTGGCAATCTGCCGAAATGTACACTAAAGCCGGTAACAAAAAGAAAGCTAATGACTTATATATTAAATACATTAACAAATATCCCAGACCATTTTCACAACACATAGAAGCTCATTTATTAGTTTCTGATTACTACCTGTCCATAAAGAAATACAAAAAATGGCAACAATGGCTAAGAAAAACGGTTAAAACAGAAAAACATGGCGGCAAACAACGTAGCGCTCGTACAAATTTTATAGCCGCTACTGCAACTTTACATTTAACCCGACCTCTGGTTAAAAACTTTAGAAATGCCAGACTTAAAATACCACTAAAGAGAAGCCTGAAAATCAAGAAAAAGCTAATGAAAAAAGCACTCAAAGCATATACTGATGTAATGAGCTATAAAATTGCCGAACTAACCACTGAATCAACATATCAGGTTGCAGAAATTTATAATCAGTTTGCTAAAGCTTTAATGACATCACAAAGACCAAAAGGCTTATCTGATGAAGAGCTAGAACAGTATGACATTTTGCTTGAAGAACAGGCTTATCCCTTTGAAGAAAAAGCAATTGAGATTCATGGATCAAATATTCGTAGAACTAAAGATGGCATTTATGATAAATGGGTGAAAAAAAGCCTAAAACTATTAGCCGAATTACAGCCCATTCGTTATGCAAAAACAGAAAAGGTAGAAGATTATGCAACTATCACAAATTAGAAGATTTTGCATAACTATTCTATGCGTACAATTACTTTCCGCATGTGCAGGCGTTTCTTCACTGACATCAACTGAAGAAGTAAAACCTATAATTAATAAACTACCCAATAATTACAACAAAGCGATCTCTGTTGCTAAAAAAGGTAATACAAAAGATGCTATTAAACTACTATCTAAAATAACAAAAAGCCACCCCAATTTTTCTCCGGCTTATACCAACCTTGGACTACAGTATTTAAAAAATAAAAAACAGGGTGATGCAGAAAAATCATTAAGAACAGCAATATCTTTAAATCCTGAAGATGCAATTGCCTACAACCATCTTGGTGTAATACTGCGCAAACAGGGAAAATTTAATGATGCAAAAGATATGTATACAAGCGCTATCAAATCAAAAAATAACTACGCAAATGCTCACCTTAATTTAGGCATACTTTACGACATCTATCTTTATAAGTTACCACAGGCACTTGAACACTATAAAAGCTATCAATCAATAACTAAAAACAGTGATAAGCTTGTTAGCAAGTGGATTATTGACCTACAGCGTCGTATTGCTACAGATAATAAGAAGAGGTCTTCCTAAATGTTTTATAAAAACATTCACCGATTGATCTTATTGGGATTTCTGTTAGCCTTCAGTTTTTTAATATCAGCAGAAGAAGCTATTGACATGGAAGGCATTTCAATTATTGGCAATAAAGAACTGCCCAATGTGCTTTATATTGTTCCATGGAAGTCGCCAGAATTACCTAATATGATTGAACCACCATTAACCACATTAATTAATGAAGCACTTGAACCTGTTGATCGAGAATCCTTACTGCGCAGAGAGCTTTATTATAAAGTTCTTAACACTCAAATTAATGAACAAAAATAAACTAACAAATTATTTATCCAGGAGATAACTATGTATTCCGAATTTGTCACATTCCTTCAGTCTGGCGGACCATTTATGTACCCCATTCTGTTAGTGTTTGCATTTGGTTTAGCCATCGCTGTTGAACGCTATCTTTACTTAACGGCTCTAAAACATAATAACCGCCGTTTATTAAAACAGATTATGCCCTTATTACAGGACGGTGATTTTAAACAGGTCTACCAGATTACTTCACGTTCAAAAGTGGCTATCTGCCAAATGCTTACTTTGGGCATTACCCGACTTCAGTCTTCTGCTAAACGCGATGAAATAGAAATGGCGATGGAAGAAAGTATGATGGAAACCATTCCCCGTCTTGAAAAACGCACACATTATCTTGCTATGTTTGCCAATATTGCAACTCTGTTAGGGCTGCTCGGAACTATTACAGGCTTAATCAAAGCATTTACTGCTGTGGCTCAGGTTGACCCTTCATTAAAGGCAGAAATCCTTTCCAGTAGTATTTCAGTTGCTATGAACACAACAGCCTTTGGTCTTGCTGCTGCTATTCCTCTTATTATTATTTTCTCAATTTTACAGTCAAAAACAACAGAGATAATTGATAGTCTGGAAATGGCCACTGTTAAATTTGTTAACCTGATTATGCAACGTAAATAATTGAGACTAAACAATGCCTGGTAAACGACGCAAAAGAAGAATTGTTTCAGCTGAACTGGATATAACCGCCTTTATGAATCTTATGGTGGTATTAGTTCCCTTTTTGTTGATGACTGCTGTTTTCACAAACATTAGCATTCTTGATTTAAAACTGCCTTCTCCTGACAGCACTCAAAATCAGAAAAACAACAAACAGAAGTTTGATTTAAATGTCATTATTCGCAAAGACATCATGATCTTAACCGATCAGACTGGGCGTATTATTAAACGCCTGCCAATCACTCAGAGCGGTCATAATTACACTTTATTAAATCAGACACTACGATTAGTAAAAAATAATTTTCCTGAAAAAACAACAATCACAATTTTATCTGAAGCATTTACACCCTACGAAGACCTTGTTCAGATTATGGATACCGTCCGTGAATTTAAAGCTCTGGTAAATGGTGAAGTTGTGGTTGCAGAATTATTTCCTGATATTTCTATCGGCGATGCACCAAAGAAGAAAACAGGAAAGGACATTTAGAATGAAAGAATCACGTCGAGCAAAAAGAATGCAGAGACATCATGACAGAAGAGGTGATAAAAACGCCGCTCTTAACATGGTTTCACTGATGGATATATTCACTATACTGGTGTTCTTTTTACTTGTTAGCGCTGCTAATTCCGATATTTTACCCACACCTAAAAACATAAAACTACCAAGGTCAACAGCAGAAAAACTACCAAAAGAAAACCTGGTTATTATGGTGGGCAACGATGCAATATTACTACAGGGCAAAAAAGTATCCGGCATTGATTCTGTTATTAAAAGTGAAAAACTAATGATTATGCCTTTATATGATGCGCTCAGAGAACACACATTAAAGCCAGAGAAAAAATCACAAATAGCTGAAAAAAATAAAGGCGTTACAATTATGGGAGACAGAGATATCCCCTATATTCTGCTGAAAAAAATAATGCTCAGCTGCTCAGCAGCCAAATACTCTGATATATCCCTGGCGGTTAACAGAAAAAAAGTGGATAAAGGGTAGTTTTAATGGCTCATACAAATACATGGGATGAACCATTTTTACCCTGGGTTGAAAGCGAAAATGATCGACGCTTTAAACGTCTGGCAATTATTTTTCTACTAATTGCGACAACCTTAAGTGCTATTGTGCCTTTTTTACCAACAGTAGAACCTGTTCAAAAAGATCTTAAATCTGTTTCTCCTCGCCTTGCCAAATTACTCTTGGAAAAGAAAAAACAACCACCACCTCCTCCTGTAAGAAAGCTAGAGAAAAAGAAAAAAATTAAAAAGAAACTAAAAAAGAAACCTGAAAAGAAAAATATTAAAAAACAGAAGGATGCAATGAAAAAAGCAGCCAGCACTGGACTGGTCGCCATGAGCAATGAACTTTTAGACCTTAGAGAAAGCTTTGACTTTGCTACTTTTGATGATCAGCCTTTAAAAAAATCAAAAGATATTAGTAAAGAAACTTTTGATAAAAATATTATTTCATCAAAAGCAAAACAGGACAGCGGCGGCATTAAAACCAGCAAGCTAACACGCTCTACTGGCGGCAGTAAATTAGCAACAAGAAGCACAACTCAGGTTAAAAGTAAACTTGGAAACAGCACCAGAAAAACCGTAAAAAGAAACAGCAGCGGCCAGATCATGCGGCCTGAACGAGAAATTGAACAGGTATTCCAGAAAAATAAAGGTGCTATATTTAGTATTTATAATCGCGCTTTAAGAAAGGATCCCACATTACAGGGCAAGGTTATTTTAGAATTAACTATTGCGCCTAATGGACGGGTTGTTAAATGCAGGATTTTATCCAGTGAACTCAACAGCCCTAAACTTGAACGAAAACTGGTTGCACGGGTAAAGTTATTTAAATTTAAAACAAGCAATGCGCAACAGATAGTGATTAAATATCCTATTGATTTTTTGCCTTCTTAGTCAGATATTTCACCTAAAGGTGTCGGAGTCGAAGTTAAAAACTTTGACTCCGACACCTGAAAACAGGTGAGGGGATAAAAATAATAAAAGATTTTGATCTTATTCGCGTGTATTTGCAGACTTCTTATATTTTTCTATTCGTAAGGATTTCTTAAAACTATCGTTTCATCCCTTTCAGGCCCTGTTGAAATAATATCAACAGGAATGCCAACAACTTCTTCCAGTCTGTTTAAATAAGCGATAGCATTTGCTGGCAGCTCACTTTTATTTCGAACTCCTGCTGTATTTTCACTCCAGCCGGGCATGTCTTCATAAACAGGTTCACATTTTTCTATAGCATCTGCACCTACGGGTGGTAGCTCCAGCGTTTCACCATTATATTTATACGATGTACATAATCGTAAAGTTTCCAGACCATCTAATACATCCAGTTTAGTAATGCACATACCTGTAATGCTGTTGACCTGTGCAGCGCGGCGAAGTGCTACGCCATCGAACCAGCCGCAACGACGACTACGGCCTGTTGTTGCACCAAACTCATGGCCTTTTTCACCAAGGTACTGACCAACATCATCAAATAATTCTGTGGGGAATGGGCCTGCACCAACACGTGTTGTGTAAGCTTTTGTGATACCTAAAATATAATCGAGATCACGTGGACCAACGCCCGAACCTGTACATGCGCCACCTGCTGTACAGTTTGATGATGTCACATAGGGATAAGTGCCCTGATCAATATCTAATAATGTACCCTGCGCACCTTCAAACATGATATCTGCGCCATCTTTACGCAGGTTATAAAGTGTTGCTGGAATATCTGCAATCATGGAAACAATTTTATCTCTCATGCCCATAATTTCATCTAGCACCATTTGATAATCAACGGCATCGGCTTTGAAATAATTAACCAGCGCGAAGTTGTGATACTCCATAACACCTTTTAATTTTTCTGCA
This sequence comes from uncultured Thiotrichaceae bacterium, assembly GCA_964522445.1. Lineage (GTDB taxonomy): Bacteria > Pseudomonadota > Gammaproteobacteria > SZUA-229 > SZUA-229 > CAZFUY01. Next base: position 28,592 of record CAZFUY010000017.1, read on the forward strand.
AATGAATCAACATTTAATAAATCACCAACACGTAATCCACGGCGTGATACTTTATCTTCATAGGCAGGGCCAATGCCTCGGCCTGTCGTACCAATGGCTTTTTTACCGCGTGCAATTTCACGCGCCTGATCCAGCGCAATGTGATAGGGCATAATTAACGGGCAGGCTTCTGAAATTTTTAAACGTTCACTTGCAGGGACACCTTCTTTTTCAAGCATTTCAATTTCTTCAAACAATGCCTGTGGTGATAACACAACACCATTACCAATTAAACACTGCACATTGTCACGCAAGATGCCTGAAGGCACTAAATGCAATACCGTTTTCTTATCACCAATAACCAGTGTGTGGCCTGCATTATGTCCGCCCTGAAAACGAACAACAGCTGCAGCTCGATCAGTTAACAGGTCAACAATTTTACCTTTACCTTCATCGCCCCACTGGCTACCTAAAACAACTACATTCTTACCCATAATGTTATGCCTCTAATTACACTTGCTACTACGTAGGTTGGGTTGAGATACGAAACCCAACAGAAATAATTTAATTTCATTAGCACTGCTGGGGTTCGTACCTCACCCCAGCCTGCAATATATTATTTATTTTTTAACGATCCATTGTCCATTTTCAGAAACCAGCTCACGATCACAGCCCATGACTTTTGCATTACCCTGCTGGCCGGGTAGTTCTTCAATTACTTTTTCGCCCTGCGCTCTTAAATTTGCAATGGCTTCAATCAATACGATATCGTCATCACATGGTGCAAAAATTGCTGATTTTTCTGAATTTATTTGTTGATTAACAGACAGGTTAACCAGTGTTTTTAAATCTGTACTAAAACCTGTTGCAGGCCGTGCCCTGCCAAAAACTTTACCAATATCATCATAGCGACCACCACGAGCAATCTCCTGACCCTGGCCTGAAACATAAGCGGCAAACACAATACCTGTGTGATAGTGATAGCCACGCAGTTCAGATAAATCAAAATGAATATTTACTTTGCCAACACGTTGTTTAAGTTTGCTAACGGTTAATTGTAAGTACTCTAATGCCTGTTTAACTGAATCATCTGCTTTTGCAAAACATTGACGGGCTTTTTGCAGACAATCACCACCACCGTGTAATTCTGCAAGGTTAAATAACATCTCAGAAATATTTTTATCAATATTTGAATTATCTAAGAACTGTTGAATTTCTGGAATAGCTTTGCGTTGCAACATTTCAAATAAAGTGGCTTCCTGATCATTATCAAAATTTGCCTGTGCGGTTAAGCCACGGAAAATACCTACGTGACCAATATCAACAAAAACATTTTCTACACCAGACTGCTTAAAAGTTTCTAACATCAGGCAAAGAATTTCTACATCACTTTCTACGCCCGCATGACCATATAATTCAGCACCCACCTGTAATGGTGTACGACTACCACCAAAACCATCTGACATCGTATGCAGCACTGTACCCATGTAACATAAACGATTAGGCGCATCCTGTTTTAATTCGTGTGCATCTATACGTGCAACCTGTGGTGTCATGTCTGCACGCACACCCATTGAACGGCCTGTTAATTGATCAATTAATTTGAATGTTTGTAAATCAAGATCGTGACCTGTGCCGGTTAACAATGAATCAAGGTATTCAATAAATGGCGGCATCACCAGTTGATAACCCCAGGACGCATACACATCCAGAAGTTTACGGCGCAGACTTTCCAGCCTGGCAGCATCTTCGGGCAAGGCTTCTTCTATACCCTGTGGTAATAACCAACGATTATCAATTGCCATAAAAACCTAATGTATAAAATAAAGTAACACTACACCCAATAACATACTGGCCAAACCAACTGCTCTTAATACATTATCGGGCAACTGACTTGCCTGTTGCATCGTTTGCCGCCAGTTATGCGGACTAACAAAAGGCATTATGCCTTCTATAACTAACACCAGAGCCAATGCTTTAAATAAATCATCCCACATTTATTTAGTTCCCAAGAAGAGCATTGATTTTCTATCTACCTGTATGTAGTACATAAAAGTTTTTTGCCATCCATGGCACCACCGAATACCGTACATCCTGTACATCCTGTACATAACGGCTCTTTGCCATCCATGGCACCACCGAATACCGTACATCCTGTACATAAAAAAGCCGATCACATGTGTAACCGGCATTATTTTATATTGCTCTAAAAAACTACTTACTCTTACCCGATGCGTTGTTCAGGTAACGGAAAAAATCCGAATCCGGGTTTATCAACATAACATCTTCTTTACTGGTAAAGGTGTTTTTATAGGCATCCATACTACGATAAAAACGGTAAAACTCAGGATTTTTACCATAAGCTTTTGCATAAGTTGCCGCGGCTATTGCATCACCATCACCACGGATGGACTGTGCATCACGATAAGCATTGGCCACAGTAACACGACTTTGCGCATCAGCATCTGCTCGTATACGCGTTGCAGTTTCCTTACCTTTGGAGCGGTGATCTCTTGCCAGACGTTCACGTTCTGTTCGCATCCGCTCATAAACATTACGGCTTACTTTTTCAGACAGATCAATTCGCTTAACACGAACATCAACGACTTTAATGCCTAAACCTTTTGCTTTTTTATCAATATTACTGGTTAACAAACTCATAATTTCTGAACGATCCTGTGCCACTACTTCCTGCACTGTTCGTTTTGCAAATTCATTTCTTAAACCATCATCAACCATTCTGTAAACCAGTGACATGGCATTCGCTTCCTGACCACCATTGGTTGCTACGTAATATGCTTTTTCATCAATAATGCGCCACTTCACATACGAATCAACAACCACATATTTCTTTTCTTTAGTCAGAAAACGAACAGGACGATTATCGATAGTCAGTATGCGGCCATCCAGCTTTTTAACATCATTAAAGGGAAAAGGTAACTTCCAGTGAAGACCGGGGGTATAACCTGTTTCTTTAATTTTACCAAAAGCAAAACGTATGGCTTTTTCGCGTTCATCAACAAAAAACGTAACGGACCAGAGAGAGATGATTAAAACGGCAACTACAACACCTATAATTTTATTCATTATCTGCCCTCCCTTGTTCTTAAGTTGCCACGGTTACGCATATCCGTTTGTCTTATTGAGTCTCGATTTTTTCTACTAAATTGATCAGACATTTGGTTGGCCTGATCCATTGCAGAACTAGTCACCTGTTTAGAACTCATCATTTTATCCAGCGGTAAATAAATCATATTATTACCACCTTTAACATCAATCATTACTTTGCTGGTGTTTGATAATACAGATTCAACCGTATCAATATAAAGACGATCACGTGTTACCTGCGGTGCTTTTTTATATTCTGTTAACAGTTTGGTAAAACGTTTTGCATCACCTTCCGCTCTTGCAATAACTTCCTGTTTGTATGCATTTGCCGACTCCATCATTTGAGCGGCTTCACCACGTGCGCGAGGCAATACTTCATTACGATAAGATTCAGCCTGATTTTTTAGCCTTACTTCGTCTTCTTCTGCCTGAGTTACATCATCAAATGCTGACTTTACAGCTTCTGGTGGTTTTGCTTCCTGCATATTGACTCGAACCACTATTAATCCTGAATTATATATATTCAAAATTTCCTGAATGCTTTTTTCAACGCTAATCGCTATTTCTTCACGACCATCACCAAACACGTAGTCCATTGTACTGCGACCAACATGCTGTCTTAGCGCACTCTCAGATGCTTCTTTAAGCGTGAATTCAGGCTGTCTTAAATTAAAGAAATATTTTTCAGCATTCTCAATACGATATTGAATAGTGATTTCTATATCGATGATATTTTGATCCTGTGTCAGCATGGTTCCCGCATGGGAAAAATCACTTACGTTGCTTACATCAGCAACCAGCACTTTCTCTATAGGGGATGGCAAATGCCATTGCAGACCACTCTCTACTGTATAGGCATGCTTACCAAATCTTAATACGACACCGCGCTCTGCTTCAGCAATTTTATAAAAACCAGTCGCAAGCCAGATCAAACCAATAATAACAACCAGCACTATAATGCTTGTACTACCAGGGCCACTACGCCCGCTGCTGGAACCAGAACCACCGCCAAAGATGCCACCCAGTTTTTCCTGAAATTTACGGAATACCTCATCTAAATCAGGCGGGCCATCATTACCACCTCGGTTACCCCAAGGATCTTTATTTTTATTACCACCAGGCTCATTCCAAGCCATGCGCAGACTCCAGTATTTGTTGATTTTTAAAGAGGGAGGATTGTAACCTGTATGAAATAGAAACAGAAGCTTAACTGGGGATACTGTGATGCTATTAATTTAAGCCGATTAAATACAGGTTAGAAAATTTGTAGGAGCGGCTTTAGCCGCGAAATTATCTAGATTATTGGCAAATCGCGGCTAAAGCCGCTCCTACAAAAATATATTTGAAAAGATTTTGTAATTACACAGCCTGAGGAAGAAGCAACTGCTGAGGGATATTTTCTCTACTGGCCATTTGCAATAAGTCTCTTTTAGCCACGTTTATACCCAGCAAGGTGTTCCCCTCTGAGTCCAGCTCTTCTGACTCAACAGCCCCCAGATCATAAAGTAAGGCACGTATTCGAGCCTGTGCTGGCACCAGGCAAAGGTAACCCTTTACCTGATCCTGCTGAAAATAATCGATAAGAATCTGCTGCAATAAATCCAGCCCTTCACCTGTTTTTGCTGAAACCCAGACACGGGTTACCTTGCCATCATCATCAGTTTGAACTTTAGGATCAATTTCCAGAAGATCAATTTTATTCATTACCTGTATCTGTGGCACATCATCTGCACCTATTTCTTTTAATACACGATCAACTGCTTCGATATTTTCCATACGTACATCATCTGAAGCATCGATAATATGCAGCAATAAATGCGCCTGTTCTGTTTCCTGTAAGGTAGAACGGAACGATTCCACCAGATCATGAGGCAGGTGGCGAATAAAACCTACTGTATCCGCCAGAATAATAGATTGCCCATCCACTTCTAATTTTCTTAATGTAGGGTCTAATGTAGCAAATAACTGATCCTGAACATAAACATCAGATTCAGTTAGCCTGTTAAACAATGTAGATTTACCCGCATTGGTATAACCCACAAATGCGACGGTAGGCACTTCGGCTTTGCGGCGAGATTGCCTGCCCTGTTCACGTTGCTTGCGCACTTTTTCAAGGCGTTTGTTGATTTGCTTAATACGCTGCCCCAGTAAACGACGGTCAGTTTCTAACTGGGTTTCACCCGGACCTCTTAAACCTATGCCGCCTTTTTGACGCTCAAGGTGAGTCCAGCCGCGTATTAAGCGAGTAGATAGATGTTTTAGCTGTGCCAGCTCAACCTGTAATTTACCTTCAAAAGTTCGTGCTCGTTGGGCAAAAATATCTAAAATTAAACCGGTGCGATCAAGCACACGACATTGAAATAGAGCTTCAAGATTACGTTCCTGTGATGGACTCAACGCATGATTAAACAGCACCAGCTCCACACCATCAGCCTGGATACGCTCAAGGATTTCTTCTGCTTTGCCTTTTCCAATAAAAAGTTTGGCATCAGGAGAATGTCGGCGAGAAGTAATGATATCAACAACAGTAGCACCTGCCGATGTTGCCAGTTCTTCAAATTCACTCAGGAATTCACGCTGGTTATCATCATTCAGATCCATATGAACCAGAATGGCCTGTTCACCTATAGCGGGGCGTTCGAACAAAGAGTTACAGTCTCCAAATACATTATTTAAAAATATTATAACGCAAAAACGGCCGCTTATAGCGGCCGTTTTAATTATACAATCGGGTATCTGCTAGATGTTTCCACCACCACCACCATTATCATTATCATTATCACCATGATCCTCACTGGAGGTCCATTTAATGGGTCGTGCAGGTACTACTGTTGAAATAGCATGTTTATAAACCATCTGACTGACCGTATTTCTCAGCAAAACAGCGAATTGATCAAATGACTCTATCTGGCCCTGAAGCTTAATGCCATTCACCAAAAATATGGATACAGGCACACGCTCTTTACGTAACGCATTCAGATAGGGTTCTTGTAATGATTGCCCCTTTGGCATTATGTTTCTCCCAACTATATTGTTGTAGTTATATGCATATACAAAATAACGGCTGTATATGACCTAAGCAGTATATTACATCATGCTAATATTCCTGCTAGCACGGTTAATACTTATAAGGATAGTGAAGATTTTAGATTTTTCAGGATTTTAGGATACATTTCAGCATTTACATCGAAAAAATTACACATTTGTTCTTTCCTGAGCCAGGTCATCTGCCGTTTAGCTAATTGGCGCGTTGCGATAATAGCTTTTTCAATCATGGTGTCATAATCCATTTTTCCATCCAGATAATCCCAAACCTGACGATACCCCACACAACGCATAGAGGGCATAGCAGCATTCAAATCTCCCCTCGCCTTCAGGGCTTTGACCTCATCAACAAAGCCAAGTTCAAGCATAATATGAAAACGTTTGGCTATGCGCTGGCGTAAATTTTCCCGATCTTCAGGCACCAGGGCAACTTTTACAACATCATAAGGCAGTCGATCTGATTTTTGCTGCTGCCAGAATTCTGTTAATGTCCTGCCTGATATCTGATAAACCTCTAACGCCCTTTGTATTCGCTGGGGGTCATTAGGGTGTATACGCTGCGCTGATTGAGGATCAACTTCAGCAAGCCGCTGATGCATATATTCCCAGCCTTTTTCTTTTGCTTCCTGCTCCAGGGCTTCTCGAACTTCAGGATCAGCAGATGGCAACATAGACAAACCTTCCTGCAAAGATTTGTAATACAGCATGGTGCCGCCTACCAGAACAGGCACATGCCCTCTGACCGTGATCTCTGCCATTTCAGCCAATGCATCTGCTCTAAAATTTGCAGCAGAATAAGCGTCTGTTGGTTCAATAATATCGATGAGTTTATGGGGTGCATGCTGCAAAATTTCAGCTTCAGGCTTGGCTGTGCCTATATCCATGTGCCTGTACACCAGAGCAGAATCAACACTGATGATTTCACAGGAAAATTGCTTTACACACTCAACCGCCAGATCCGTTTTACCGGATGCGGTTGGCCCCATTATGAAAATGGCTTTTGGGGCATTTGGCTGGGGTGCAGGTTGAATAATCATTCTTTGGTCTTTGGTCTTTAATTTAAAGTCTGACTTGTTTTTTCTGTTTGTCATCCCGAGCGCAGCCGAGGGATCTTGTTACCCGGGTAGTAAGATCCCTCGGCTGCGCTCGGGATGACAGAATA
>CAZFUY010000018.1:0-34460 GCA_964522445.1 uncultured Thiotrichaceae bacterium
GGTATGGGCGGCATGATGTAGTCCCCAGCTTTCTATAAGCGATAAAAGAAAGCCCGGTAGAAATATCGGGCTTTTTTGTGTGGATTTTTAATTAAACATTTAAACCACGTCCTAAAGGCGTGAAAGTGGTTTTAGGCTACGGCCTTAAGAAAAGCTTGTCATCCCCGAATGCTTTTATCGGGGATCCAGGGGTACTCTATTAGAGTATCCCTGGAGGTCTTAAGTAATTCAAAGCCACTGGATTCCCGCTAGAAGCATGCGGGAATGACGAAGTATATGTTGGTTTTTTCTGCGCCCTTATAGGGCGAGATCAAAACCACGTTTTTAGAGTGTGGATATTTACTTTCTGCTCTAAATAAAGAAACATGCTTTGCATCAAGGCTTTATATTAGATCCGGGCTTATGATGCGATTTTTATAAAAATCAGAAAACAGGCCAGCTAGATAATGTCCAAATCATCCTCCGGTAAAACTGAAAAAATATTTCATATTATTTTAGCAATTATTATTATTGCTCCCATAATTGCTATTAGTGCATATATTATTAATGCAAAAAACGTGGTGGTTGCAGAACTTAAAGAATTAACCGTTCAGCGTAAGGCGGCGTTTGTTGAAATCCGGCCAGCTTTTATGAAATATAAAAATGAACAGGGCGCTTTCCCCGATAAATTACAGCAATTAACCCCAGATTATATCGCATCAATCCCGGCTGCTTTGCAAAGTCCTGAAGATGAATTCCCCATGATGGCTATTAAATATAAACATATAGAGGATGGTGCTTTTTTTCATTTCCATACAAGCTATGGCGGGGCAGTAACAACAGTTTATGATATTGAAAAAAATACTTATTCTAATAAATAGCTGATTTTTCAATGTTAGATAAATATACAAAGTTGCACTCTGCAATGATGAGGCCTGTATAAATAGTGCGTTTTGCAATTCATAGAGATAAGAGTTAGCTGGGTTATATCGTAAGTCATTGATTTATAGTGGTTCTAAAAGTTGGCACAGGATCTGCAATTTGTTAATTAAGTTATATTTAAGTTTTCAGAGTAATAACCGGATTTAACTTTTTCATATAGCAACCACGCTGATGCTAAGGCGCAGGGAATAGCGCCGCTCTTTTTATTCAAAGGTTTGGGAGTAGAATCCTGCCTTGCATACAAAATACATCTTATTTTATATTACTGGCCGGGAGTCTTCCCGGCCTTAAGTTATCTGTTTTCTCAATCCATCTTTAGAAAATTATCCAGAAAACTAAGTCCATAATAATTACCCTCACTGTTTTCATTGTTAATAACAAAATAACAGATTCGCCCTCTGGCCTGATGTGTTTTATTGCTTGCTAGATGAACTGTTATATTAATGCGTTCATCTATTTCAAATGTTTTCTGACTTGAAAAACGCAAGCCACCACGGCTGATATTATGTACAGTATATTTTTCATTATTATTCTGAGACTCTATTATTAGAAATGCCCCTTTAATTGCCTGTCTTTTTTCTCGTTGATTCATAAATGCCTCAAACAACTGTAAAGTTGTTTAGATATATTTGTTAGTAATTCAAAGTATAAATCTTCACCTGCTTTAAAGCTTGTGCCCAGAGGGTCAAGGGGAAGAACTTTTACAGGTTTGTCTTCAATTATAGTATGAAGAATTCTGGGTATTAGGGGTGGTTCATAAAATACACAACTAATCTGCTGTTGTTTTATTTTAGATCGTAAATATTTTATCTGGCGAATGCCAATCTTGTGTTCCGGTGTGCTGGTTATAAAAAATGCTTTTTTTAAACCCTGTTCGTCTTCAAAATACTGGAAAGCATCGTGAAACATTAAAAATGCTTTATCACTGATTTGCTGCATTTGCTCATGTATTTTTTTATTTAAATTATTCAGACGGCTTATTGTTCTTTTTTTATTTTCAGTATATTGATTTTTATGTTCTGGATCGTAAATAATAAATTGAGCATGCAGGTATTCAATAATAGATTTTGCATTTTGTATTGAAAGCCACAAATGGCCATCGTACACAGTATGACTGTGTTTGTGCTCTGCTTTAAACATTAGTCGATTGGCTAATTTATGCAGGTCAGGAATCTGAGATAAATTGATAATATGTTTATTATCCAGAGAATTAACAATGCCAGGTATAAAACTTTCGATAGAGGGGGCAGCAAATATAATAATGTCAGACTGTTTTATTAAGCGTCTGTCAGAAGGACGCATATTGTAATTGTGTGGAGTTTGAAAGCCTTTAATCAGCAACTTGGGCTGGGTGATACCTTTAGTTAAATTGCTGACCAGTGAGTGTAGTGGTTTTAAAGTTACCAGAATGTCAGGTGCTGAAGCACAGGCTAGCGGCAATATCAGTAAATAAAGCAGGATGCCAGTAGATAATTGTTTATATAGATGTTTCAGATGCATTCAAATAGATTGAGATAATATGATATTGTAGCAGCGAATTTTACGACTCATTGATCTTTATTGTAAGTGTCATGATGACTATAACTGTGCGGGTTTAATTAGTGAACAAACAAAGTAATGACTATTTAGTTGAAGCTAAAGGTATTTGTCTTCAAATAGCAGATCGACCTGTCTTAGATAATGTGGATCTGCAAGTTAAAGCGGGTGAGATTGTTACATTAATAGGCCCCAATGGTTCAGGTAAAACCTCACTGGTTCGATTATTGCTGGGTCTGATTCAAGCAGATAAAGGTCAGTTACAACGTAAAGCAGATTTACGAATTGGCTATTTACCACAAAAATTTCATGTAGATCCCATCTTACCGCTTAGTGTAAAACGATTTTTGCAACTGGCATGTCCGCTAAATGATGAGCAATTAATAATAGCGGTTAAACAGTTAAGTGTTGAACATCTGCTAAATAGCCCCATACAAAAAATATCGGGCGGAGAATTTCAGCGAGTATTGCTGGCAAGAGCTTTACTGCGTAAACCAGATTTACTGGTGCTGGATGAACCCGCACAGGGTGTCGATATAAATGGTCAGCAACAGTTATATCGACTGATATCAGAGATACGAGATCAATATGGCTGTGGTGTGTTAATGGTGTCTCATGACCTGAACCTGGTTATGGCATCAACTGATCGCGTATTGTGCCTGAACACGCATATCTGTTGCACGGGTCATCCAGAAGCGGTAAGTAAGCACCCGGAGTACTTAAAATTATTTGGAACATCCCTGGATGATATGGCTGTTTATACTCATCATCATGATCACACACACAACCTGCACGGGGATGTAGTTGAACACAGGGATTGTGATCATGGATGATTTTATTTTACGTGCATTAATTGCTGGTTTACTCGTTGTGATGGTTACAGGTCCTTTAGGCTGCATTGTGGTCTGGCGGCGCATGGCCTATTTTGGTGATACTTTGGCGCACTCGGCATTATTGGGTACAGCACTTAGTTTAAGTTTTAATTTTAATCCTTTATTTGGTGTTATTTTTACAGGTCTATTAGTCAGTGTATTGCTGGTGGTTTACCAACGCAAACCTGATATTTCAAGTGATACATTGCTTGGTATTTTGGCGCATGGCGCTTTGGCTTTGGGGCTGGTTTTACTGGCCTTTATGCAAGCACAGGGAATGCGTGTTGATTTAATGGCATATTTGTTTGGGGATATTTTAGCCGTTACCCAAATAGACCTAATGTGGATGTTTGCTGGAATGTTATTTGTTTTATTGAGTTTAAAATTCTTATGGCGTTCATTATTGTCTATTGCAATACATGAAGAATTAGCTCGTAGTGAGGGCATAGCTGTAGACAGAGTGCGCTTACAGTTTATGTTGTTAATGGCTTTAGTTGTTGCAGTGGCAATGAAAGTAGTTGGTGTGTTATTAATAACTGCTTTACTTATTATACCTGCGGCAAGTGCAAGGCGTTTTGCACGTTCACCAGAATCAATGGCTGTTATGGCATTAATATTTGGTGTGCTTTCTGTTTTTCTTGGTATAGCCGCATCAATGCAATGGGATAGTCCTACAGGCCCATCTATAGTGGTGGCATCTGTAAGTGTATTCTTTTTATCTCGATTAAAAGCAGCTTAAGAGAATAAATTTTTTTATTAATATAGTGTAATAATAACCTGCTAGATAACAGGTTTATAAAATTATTGTTTTTGTTTTTTACTAATAGTTAAGTAGCTGCAACTACAGTAATAGTCGCAGCTACTTGTCTGTTTAAGATTATATAATTCGTAGGATATAAAGAAGTGATTTTCTCTCTGGCTAAAAAATAGCTTCAGTAAAAACCTGGTTAGAAACCTACTGACTATATGTTTATGTTTTCAGGACTCGTCTATTTTCCAGCCCATCATTTCTCTTGTTAGATCAGCAGATAATGTTTTGTATTTACTATTATCGCCAATTGCTGCTTCGGCTTCAGCTTTTTTATTACTTAAGGCCAGGCTAAGTATGCCAGCTGCAGTTTTATGGAATTCTGCATGTAAGTTCTTTACTTTGGAGTAGTGGGGTGATAACTGTTCTTTCGATGAACATGAATATATCCATTTTCCAAAATCACATTGATTATCCTGACAAACTATATCAGGATTCCATTCGCTTTCACCTGTTTTTATTGCGTTTAATAATCGTTGTTTCCACATTCCATGTGCGCCAATACCCTTATTAATTTCATCTGCTATACTCATTGCGCTTTTCCTGTGGTTATACTAAATTTAAAATATAGTTCTAAAAAGAACTAGTTATTATAATAGTCCACATTGATTTTTTTTATCTTATATATTTTATTTTTTTATAAATTTAGATGATGTTTTTTAAGGATTGCTAAATTTTATTTTTTATAAATCGGTTAGTAAAAAATTATATAATAAATTTAGTTATTCGCACGTGCCAATGGAGCCAATGCGGCAGCGCTGATATTTTACCCAGGTAGTACCACTTAAATTGGCCTTGTCAAAACTTGATCCGTCAATAATAGCTGCGCGAATAGATGCTTTACTTAAATCTGCCTGATCAAATATTGAATCAAGCAAATTGGCTTCTTCGAATTTTGCTGATTTTAGACTGGCATGTGTGAAGTCGGCATTTTCTAAGTCGGCCTGATTAAATATTGCTGCTTCAGCTTTTACATATTGAAAACTTGTTGATGAGAATTTTGCTCGACTGAAATTAACATTATTTAACTGTGCTTTATCAAAGCGGCTGTTATCTACCTGCGCTTCGTAAAAGACGGCTTTATTTATTCTGCTGGTTGAAAAATTAGTTTGTTGGATATTAGTGCGGCTGAATCTTGCCTCATCCAGTATTGCACCTGAGAAGTTACATGAATTTATTTTTGCGTTATTAAACAGAGCACGTTCCATTCTTGCTTTAGTGAAATTGGTATTATTTAGTATTGAGAAAGTTAGGTCTGCGCCTCGTAAACGAGCTCTTGATAAATTGCTATTAGTAAAATTAACGCGTCTGAGAATAGCGCCTTTTAAATTTACGGAAGATAAATCTAGTTTACTTTTATCACATCCGGTCCAGTTAACACCGGGCTGTGCTTTATCATCGCATTTGGCATGTGCAATACTGAATGAAAGCATTAAGCAAAGTAAAATAAGACTTATTTTCATTGCTGGCTGGCTTTTTTTGAAATCATAATGTCTGATTAAGTCAGGAATTATTTGCTACCTGTTCATACATTTTTGTTATGTCATTCATTATTATTAATAGCTTATCAGCTGACATTTTTACCATTAAGGGAATAAAACCACCATTACTTTTATGAGAGCTACGAGTAAGCATAGCAAATTGTTTTCTTGCCTGATTTAGCTTTTTATCTATTCGCTCAGTATTTAGAGTTGAATTCATTAATTCAGATAGTGCGCCCTTAAATTCATTAACCGCTCTTGAATAATCCCCAGTGTATTCAGAGCTGGTAAATCCCCAGCTTTGCAGCATATATAAATTTGACATGCGCTGGGATAGCATACGTTGACGGCCAGAAATATTAACCAGATATCCTGCCTGTGAGTCTGATTCATCCTGAAGCATAATAACTACGCGATGAGATGCGCGAAGTGTGTCTTCAGCCAGGTAGCGCAGCTCTGCGGCTTTTGTTCTAAGCACAGGGCTGCTGGCAATCTGTTTCATGGGTAACCAGAGCTCAGTGACTTTTTTCAGTTGTTTATTAATCCTTCCTGTTGGGCGAAATTCCTTTAGTTCCTGTAATTGCTGTTCAAACAGGGTAATAGCATCTTCAAGTTGTTGTGTGCTTTTTTTCTTTTTTATATCCATGCCTGTCTGGCAATAAGTTGCAACAATGCGCTGAGTCAGCATTCGTTGTCGGCCTGCTTTGTTTATGGCTGATGAAACATTGTAAATCTCAGCCTGGCTTTCTGTTGGCAAAAGAAAGCAGAGAATGAGTATTGGTAATGAAATAGCTTTGATGAGTCCATTCATAGGAATGACAACCTGTAATGTATGAAAAAATACTGGATAGGATAAGTGCTTTATCCCGTTTTAGTTGTTGTCATTTTAGTAAGCTGTTTTTGCAGGCTTATCTAAGGGTAAGATATAGCCCATAAATGCTAGTAAGAACAGCTTTAAACAGAGAAAAACTAATATAAGTGTATAGCTATATATATGTTTTGATTTAGGTCAATAGAGGTATTTTGTTATTAGATGTTATCTGCTTCAGATTGAATTACTGACATAATTTGTTTTCTGGCTGCCAGTGCTAATTCATCACGAGTATAGTTACGGGCATCTATAGACTTAAGGAAGTGCAGACTTACATCCATTTTTGTTTCAGACATCATATCCAGCGTGGATTCAAGAAGTTGTGTGTCACCAATAAAAGGTGCTTTAGGGTGAACACCATCTGGATGAGGGTAGCGTATAGCAACAGGCTGAACTTGAACGTTGGCATCGATAGCGGCCTGAAAAAGACGGCTGTGAAAGCGCTTCAGTGATGTGCCATCTGTTGTTGTGCCTTCGGGAAATAAAATAACATGCCCCTTATTTTCTAATGCTTCACGAATATCATTTAGTGATTGTTTGGTTGAATTTCTGCATCCCCGCTTTATAAATAAAGTGCCTGTTTTTGCTGCTAACCAGCCAATAACTGGCCAGCTATTAACCTCATCTTTTGATAAAAAATGAACAGGTAAAGTAGAACCCAGTGTGGGTATATCAAACCAGGAAATATGATTAACTACAAACAGTGTCGGTGTTTGATTGGGTGTGCCATAAATTTTTCGTCTGACACCAAATATTTTACACATGCGACCATGCCACCAGAGAGTAAACTTTGCAGCCAGTGTTCTGGGGTGGATTCTTTTTCTAAGAAATAATGAGGCAAGGAAAATACCTGTAAAAATATGAATAATTAAAAGAAATAAGCGCCAGCTTATTCTTAAAGGTTTAAAGTGATGTTTCATGTGTTTTTCAATACTAAGTAGAAAACCTCATAGATAAATCAATGGCTTTAATATCTTTGGTAATAGCGCCAGTAGAAATATAATCCACACCTGTTTCTGCAATGCCCTGAATCGTTTTTAAAGTTACATTTCCAGATGCTTCAAGTTCTGTGATTTTATTAGATATCTTTACAGCCTGCTTGAGAGTTTCAATATCAAAATTATCCAGTAATATGCGTTCAACTTTTGCATCAAGCGCCTGCTGTAGTTCATTTAGATTTTCGACTTCGACTTCAATATTTAACTTGGGATAATTAGATCGAGAAGATTCAACGGCTTTTTTTATGCTGCCAGCGGCCAATATATGATTCTCTTTAATAAGGATTGCGTCATAAAGGCCAATGCGATGATTTTTGCATCCACCGCAGGATACCGCATATTTTTGTGCCAGTCTTAATCCGGGAATTGTTTTTCGTGTGTCGAGGACTTTTGTGTTTGTGTTAGCAATTGCACTGGCATACTGACCTGCAATAGTTGCTGTGCCGGATAAAGTCTGTAAAAAATTAAGGGCTGTACGTTCACCGCTTAGTAGTGCGCGAGTTGATCCTTTTAATGTGCAAATTTGTTGATCTGCTTTAACCCTGTCGCCATCTTTAATATTCCACTCAATAGTTATTTTACTATCAAGCTGGTTAAATGTTTCTTCAAGCCACTCAGTGCCGCAAATAATAGCGGCTTCACGTGAAATTATCGTTGCAATGCTGGTGTCATGCTGTGGAATTATTTTACTGGTGACATCTTCTGTGCCGATATCTTCAGCGAGTGCAATATGTACGCTTTCTTTTATATGGCTTTTAGGTATATGCATTTTTTTAAATCTAAGTAATAAGTTGTCAGTTTAAATCAAAGTCTGTTTTTATACAAAATAGAGATAAGCTTATTTAAATATAAGTCTGAGGCCAGCAAATATATGGCGTTTATCTGCAGGATAAAAGTTTCTAAAAGAGGCTCGACGTATTTCAGGGCGAGTATGTTTGCTGCCGCCACGTAAAACATAATGTTTATTATCAAAATATGGTTTTGACTGATTATCGTTAGGAAAGGCTTTAAAATTATTATAAGGATAAAAAGTATTGCTGCACCATTCCCAGATAAAACCTGTATTGTGAAGTTGTGTCGATTTTACAGCAGCCTCCCATTCATGTTCATGTGGCAGGTGAGCATTAGCCCAGTGTGCAAATGCGCTGGCTTCAAAATAATTAATGCCATATACGGGTGCGTCTGCCTGCAAATCAAAAGCTCCCTGATGTTTTATGCCATACCATTTATTTTTATTGTTCTGATTCCAGTGTTCAGGGTGTTGAATGTTGTTTTTAGATAACCATAACCAACCGTCTTCACTCCAGTGTTCTTTATTGTTATAAGCATTGTCCTCAATAAAACCAAGATATTCGGCATTGCTGACTGGCTGACTGGCTATATTAAAAGTATCCAAAGAAATATTATGTTCAGGTAATTCATTGTCATAAGAAAAGGGCAGTTCACCGCCTATCGAGTGATTGTTTTTTAGAATGGTTTCAGTATTTCTGGAAACTGATTTTGCTGTTAATAATTCTTTTGGCTGGTATTTTCCTTTGTCTTTTTTTATTGCAACCTGGTTGAGTACCATCTGCATAGTTTCATAATGCTGAGCGTAATGTTGAATAATAAAATTTTCTATATATTCATCTTTGAATAATACATGGTCGCTTAAAGGGGGTACGGCCTCAATTAATAATAAATCATTAATATCCTGCTGTTGCTGTATTTCATTTAGCAGTGGTTTTAGTTTAGGTAATTTAGAGCCTCGCTCAGGTATAGGACAGTTTTCTTCCCGGTATAAATTATGAAAGTTTCTGGTTAGCGTATTGTCTTTTTGAATGATTTCATACAGCCAGTAATTTTCGATGAACATGCAGTGACCCAGATGCCAACCAATTGAACTAAGGTCTTTGTGAAATTGTAGGCGATAAGTGGTGTCGTTCATGCCTTCGAATAATTCGCGTGTTTTATTTTGAATTGCACGTAAGCGAATCATTGTGCTTAGTGATGTGCTCATTATAATTTTTTACAGAAAACTTTTGAATTTCGCTGGTTGTTATAAAATTCTTTTCGTTCAATAGGAATATTTTTTAGCTTGTCTTCTACAAAACCTCGTTCCTGAAACCAATGTGCGGCTTGTGTGGTAAGAATAAATAATTTTTCAATGCCTTTTATGTTGCACTGCTTTTCAAAGTTATTTAGTAACTCATTAGCGCGCCCCTGGTTACGGTAATCTTCATGCACGGCAACGCATGCAAGTTCGGCAATATTTTCTTTATAAGGAAAGAGAGCTGCGCAGGCAACAACCATGCCGTCACGTTCAATGACAGTAAACTGTTTAATTTCAAGCTCCAGTTGATCACGTGAGCGATGAGCCAGAATACCCTGTTCTTCTAAGGGGTGAATAAGTTCAAGTATGCCGCCAATGTCATCGATACAGGCTTCGCGTAATCCCTCATAGGTTTCAGTTGTGATTAAAGAGCCGCTGCCATCACGGGTATACAATTCTATTAACAATGCGCCATCTTTATGATGGCTGATTAAATGTGCGCGACGAACACCGTGCTTACATGCATTAAGTGCGCTGGTGAGATGCAGTTGTGTAATGTCATCATTATTTTTTTGTTCTAATATCTGTTCTGCCAGCAGCAAATTAAGTTGGTGGATAATATTATTAGACTCATCTTTAATGCCATCTGCATCCATCATAAAAATTAGTTTGTCTGCGTTTAAAGCAATTGCTGTTTCTGTGGCAATATCTTCAGCACGGCAATTAAAAGCTTCGCCAGTAGGTGAATAACCAATGGGTGATAAAAGAACGATATTATCCAGTTCCAGTTGTTGTGTAATAGCTTCACAATCAATGCGTCTGACATCGCCCGTGTGTCCAAAATCAACACCATTGCGGATGCCATAGGGGCGAGCAGTAATGAAGTTGCCAGAGACAACGCGCAAAGAAGCGCCAGACATGGGGGTGTTAATCAGCCCCATGGATAGCTGTGTTTCAATATTAACGCGCACCTGTCCTACTGCCTGTTCAACAGCAGGTAATGTTTCATTATTTGTAATGCGGCGGTTTTGCTCAAAACTGGAATTAAGCCCAAGTGCTTTTAACTGACGTTCAATTTGAGGACGTGCGCCATGCACTAATACCAAGCGTACACCCAGGCTATTTAATAGCGCAATGTCATGAATCAGGTTTGAGAAGCCAGTATGCTCAACTGTTTCGCCGCCAATTAAAATAACAAATGTACGTCCACGGTGACTGTGGATGTAAGGTGAGGAGCTGCGAAACCATTCTACATATTGTTTGTTTGTTGAGTTCATTTTAAAAAGTATAAGGTATAAAAGTTAAAGTACAAAGGGTGTAAGGGGGTTTTATGGTAAATGTATTCTGATAGATAGTTGTTTTTTTCACTTTGTGGTTTCGCCTGATGGCGACTCACTTCTTTGTCAACAGTGACAAAGAAGTAAGCAAGAAAACGCCGCCCCGGAACAGTTTGCCCTGCGGGTTCCCGATCATTGCTAGTGCTCTGTTTTAATCTAATTTACAAGTGTTACGAAATTAGCTTCGTTACCGGGTCGTTTTGATTCGCATCCCTGCTCAACAAAACTCAATCCGCCTTCCCTGGCGGATTGCCCCTCTGCTGGCAATGTTCGGCAAACTTCAGAGGGGGATAGATCAAAACAAAAGTCAAAAGCGTAGATCTGATGTTTTTTTATTTTACTCTTTAATAATGATTGTTTTGATTTGTCTCCCCTTTAAGCAAGCTGAGGAGCGAGTGATTTATGTGGGGCTTTCTGCGAGGATGTTTGAGCGAATTTGTTTTTTAATTCGTGAGTCCCGCAGCAGCCACATAAATCGGGAGTGACGATGGAACCCTCATTGCTTTTTAATGAGGGCTTGTGATTTGGGGCGGCATTTCTTTGCTTACTTTCTTGTTGCTGTAGACAAGAAAGTGAGTCGCCATCAGGCGAAACCACCGAATTAAAAAAATAACTCAATATCAAAAGAAACTTGTTACTGAATACAAAACCGATAAATAAACTTCTTCAATAACTCAATAGTCGGCTCAATAGTACTCAATTCAAGATACTCATCCGGCTGATGTGCCTGATCAATATTCCCTGGCCCAAGCACCAGTGTTTCCATACCCAGCTGATTTAAATAGGGTGCTTCAGTACCAAAAGCAACGCTTCCTGAAGCATGTCCGGTAAGTTTTTCAGCCACTTTAATTAATTCAGAATCAGCGGCTGTTTCAACAGCGGGGATTCCTGAAAATAAAGGAAAAGTTTCCAGCTTAAAACTCTTGTTGGGTAATGCTTTCTGTAAGCGCTTATTTAATTCAAAACGCAGGTCATTCAAGTCCATGCCGGGTAAGGGGCGAATATCAATGTGTAATTCACAGCTGCCGCAAATTCGGTTAGGGTTATCGCCACCATGGATATGGCCAAAATTCATAGTGGGTACAGGAACTTCAAATAAAACGTTTGTATATTGTTGCTGTAATTCTTCTCGCCACAACATAAGTTCACTAATAATTTTATGCATAGCTTCTAAAGCATTATGTCCTAGATATGGATTGCTTGAATGCCCCGAAAGTCCGGTAATACGAACCGCCTCCATTAAAATGCCTTTATGCATACGAATGGGTTTCATACCAGTGGGTTCGCCGATAATAGCGTAACGTGCTTTTGGTCGTGATGCTTTAACCAGTGCTTTAGCGCCATTCATTGTCGTTTCTTCATCGGATGTGGCCAGAATAATGAGGGGGTGTTTATAGTCCTCTTCTTTGAAGTTTAATGAGGCTTCAATCGCTAATGCCAGAAAGGCTTTCATATCTGAAGTGCCCAGACCATAAAGCCGATTGTTTGCTTTTGTTAATTTAAATGGATCATAATTCCAGTGATTTTTATCATAGGGTACGGTATCGGTATGGCCAGCTAAAATCAGTCCGCCATCACCCTTGCCGCGAGTGGCAATCAAATTTGATTTGTCATTAGCAACAGGCATTATTTCAACTTCAAAATTCAGGCCTGTTAGCCAGTTGGCCAGTAAATCAATAACAGGTTGATTGCTTTGGTCAATATCTGGATTCACGCAACTTACTGACGGTGTTGCGATCAGCTGTTGCATCATATGGATTAGTTCTGGGTGTTTGCTCATTTAATTTTTCAGAAACTAAATGCCTTTAATTTCTTCATCTTCGAGCATTGTTATATCAAATAAATGGCATTTCAAAATTTCATTGCGTAAGGCTTCAATAGCTTCTGGTCGAGTAAAACTTTTACGCCAGGCAAGAGCCACTCTGCGTGTGGGAGCGGGTTTTTTAAATGGAATCATGCTGAGCAAATTGGTTTTTTTAGATTGTGTATTGGAGCTTGATGGTAAAACTGTTATGCCTGTACCTGTGGCAACCATATGGCGAATTGTTTCTAAAGACCCCCCTGCGAGACTTTGTTGCAGGTTTCCTGAGGTATGGCAATCAGGGCAGTTCTGTAATACCTGATCCCTGAAGCAGTGTCCGGGGCCAAGTAAAAGCAGATTTTCAGTAGCAAGGTCGTTTGCCAGGATAGATTTTTTATTGCTCCATGGATGATCCTTGGGTGTGGCGACTACAAAAGGCTCATCATAAACAGACTGAGTGAGTACGCCGGGTTCATTAAAGGGCAGAGCGATAATAATGACATCCAGTTTTCCCTGCTTGAGTTGTTCAGATAATACAGCGGTAAAGTTTTCCTCAATTAATAGCGGCATCTGAGGTGCGCGTTTATGAATGCGAGGAATAAGATCAGGTAGTAAATAGGGTGCAATGGTGTAGATAGCGCCCAGACGTAAAGAGCCAACTAATGGATCCTGATTAGCCTGTGCTGTTTGCTTAATAACATCAACCTGTTCCAGTATTTTCTGAGCCTGTTCAACAATTTTTTCGCCCAGAGCGGTTATGCGTAATTCATTGCGTGCGCCTCGTTCAAATAAACTAACATCCAGTTCTTCTTCCAGTTTTTTGATGCCCAGGCTTAATGTGGGCTGGGTGACAAAGCAGGCCTTGGCTGCACGGCCAAAATGACCGTGTTGGGCAACGGCAACGATATAGCGGAGTTCGGTAAGTGTCATTTTTGATTGATAAATTCTATTAAGTTAAATCCTATGATAAGAGCGGTGAAATATTTGTCAATATTAGCCGTGTACTAAAATACTCTATTAAATTTAAATTGTTATCTTCTACTTTGAGTGACGCAAACTAACAGTTTCTTTGCTATATATATTAAAAAAGTACCAATAACTGGGGTTTGGCCTGTGTTTGATTTTATATTTAACAGTATTCGTAACAAGTTATTAATGATAACGGGTTTGTCTACCATGCTTGTTATGAGTGCTGCTGTCTTTGGCATGTATTCGGGCTGGTCAGGAACTAATCACCTGCAGCATATTATTAATAAGGATCTGGCGCTGAAGTCTGATCTTCAAGATATCTCTTCAAGTTTTAATGGAGAAATACATAGCTGGAAAAATGTTTTACTTAGAGGTCATGATAATAAGCAGCGGGAAAAATATTGGGGAAGGGTTCTTTCGGTACACAAGACGGTTCAACAGGAAGCAAACCGGGTGATGAATGATTTGATTACTGTGCATGCTGATCCTGATACAGCTGCGATAGTGAACCAGTTCGTGAAGCTGCATAATCAGATGCTGGATGCATATAAACGAGGGCTTTCTATTTTTGTTGATCAGGGGTTTGATATTATTGTTGCAGATAAGGCGGTCAAGGGCGTTGACAGAAAACCGGCGAAATTATTAAAAGAACTTATCGGTATTATGGATGAAGAAGCAAAAATAGTATTGCGTAAAGAAGCAGAGAAAGTGAGCAGGGAAGAGACAATATCTATTATTGGTTTGCTGTTGACCGTTATAGTTGCCTTTGTTTTGTTTGTCATTATGGTGCAGAAAAATATTATTAATCCTGCAAAAACATTGATGGCTGATCTGGGGCGTATGGCAACAGGAGACTTTACCGGGGAAGTTCAGGTTAATTCCAGTGATGAAATAGGTCAGATTGCCAGTAGTGCAGCTAAATTAAGACAGGATATAGGTCAGATAGTCGAGCAAATTAATCAGTCGGTTTTTCAGCTGTCAGAGTCTGCAGAAGAAATGGCTCATGTAACAGAGCAATCCAATCAGGCAATGCAGCAACAGCGTACTGAAACTGATCAGGTGGCAACAGCCATGAATGAAATGACAGCCACGGTACATGAGGTGGCTCAAAATGCTCAGCTAGCTGCTGAATCTGCGAGTCAGGCAAATACAGAAGTCAATACAGGTCAGTCGGTGGTAAATGATTCGATTAATGCAATAAGTAAACTGGTACAGCAGGTTGAGCAGGCGGGTGATGTTATTCATGTGCTGGAAAGTGACTCCGAACAAATTGGTTCGGTGCTGGATGTTATTCGTAGCATTGCTGAGCAAACAAACTTATTGGCACTCAATGCCGCAATTGAAGCGGCCCGCGCAGGTGAGCAGGGACGAGGCTTTGCTGTGGTGGCCGATGAGGTGCGTACACTGGCTAGCCGGACTCAGGCATCAACTGAAGAAATTCAGACCATGATAGAGAAATTACAGGCGGGTTCGGCGCAGGCGGTAGATGCAATGAATCAAAGCCGATCTCAGGCCGATGTTACACGAGATACTGCAGCAGAGGCGGGTAAGGTGTTAACGGCAATAACCCAGTCTGTAAATAGTATTAATGATATGAATACCTTAATTGCCAGTTCGGCTGAAGAGCAAAATGCAGTTTCAGAAGAAATTAACCGTAATATTGTCAATATTAGCCAGGGTTCAGAAAAAGTCTCTGAGGCAGCAGAAAAAACAGCAGGGGCAGGTGAGGCCTTGCGTAATGTTGCCGAAGACTTGAAGCATATTATTTCCCAATTAAAAGTTTGAAAAAATTGTCTGTCATTAAGTCGTAAGTCAAAAGACATAAGACTTACGACTCAGGACATATTCCTCTACAATACCGACCTCAAGAAACTCTAAATTATTGCTGAGGTCATCATGCCTGAATACCGTTCCCGTACCTCCACTCATGGCCGTAATATGGCCGGCGCTCGTTCTCTCTGGCGAGCGACAGGAATGAAAGATGGAGATTTTGGCAAGCCTATTATTGCCATAGCTAACTCATTTACTCAGTTTGTGCCCGGTCATGTGCATTTAAAAGATATGGGACAACTGGTTGCTCGTGAAGTAGAAAAAGCGGGTGGTATTGCCAAGGAATTCAATACTATCGCTGTCGATGATGGTATTGCAATGGGTCATGGTGGCATGCTGTATTCATTGCCTTCACGTGAAATTATTGCCGACTCTGTTGAATATATGATGAATGCTCATTGTGCAGATGCCATCGTCTGTATTTCCAACTGCGATAAAATCACCCCCGGCATGTTAATGGCATCTATGCGTTTAAATATCCCGGTAATATTTGTTTCCGGTGGGCCAATGGAGTCTGGCAAAGCTAAAGTGCATGGTGAAGAGGTTCATCTGGATCTGGTCGATGCCATGGTGATGGCGGCAGACTCAAATGAAACAGATGAAGATGTGGCTATTGTTGAGCGTTCTGCCTGCCCAACCTGTGGTTCGTGTTCGGGAATGTTTACCGCCAATTCCATGAATTGTTTAACCGAAGCGCTGGGTTTATCTCTGCCTGGTAATGGTTCTTTATTGGCCACCCATGCAGATCGTGAAGAACTGTTTTTAGAAGCGGGTCGTGTGATTGTTGATATTACCCGACGTTATTATGAGCAAAATGATGAATCTGTTTTGCCGCGTTCAGTGGCCAGTTTTAAAGCCTTTGAAAATGCCATGAGTCTGGATATCGCTATGGGTGGCTCCACCAATACGGTTTTACATTTGTTAGCATCAGCCGAGGAAGGTGAGGTTGGTTTTACCATGGATGATATTGATCGCCTGTCTCGTAAAGTACCCAACCTGTGCAAAGTAGCGCCGTCTACGCAGAAATATCATATGGAAGATGTGCATCGAGCCGGTGGTGTTATTGGTATTCTGGCAGAGCTGGATCGAGCTGGTTTATTGCACACTGACTTACCCACTGTACACAGTAAAACAGTGGCGGATGCTCTGGCTAAATGGGATATTGCCGTGAGTGATGATGAGCAGGCCGCCAAACGTTTTTCAGCTGCCCCCGGTAACGTGCCCACACAGGTGGCTTTTTCACAGGATAAACGCTGGTCATTAGATAAAGATCGAGACAATGGCTGTATTCGCAATAAAGCCAATGCCTATTCACAGGATGGTGGTCTGGCCGTATTATTTGGCAATATTGCAGAACTGGGCTGTATTGTAAAAACAGCCGGCGTGGATGACAGTATTTTAAAATTCAAGGGTCCTGCACGTATTTTTGAATCACAGGATGATGCAGTTGATGCGGTATTAAAAGATCAGATCAAAGCGGGCGATGTGGTTATTATTCGCTACGAAGGTCCAAAAGGTGGGCCGGGTATGCAGGAAATGCTTTATCCAACATCTTATCTAAAGTCAAAAGGTTTGGGCAAAGTTTGTGCTTTACTAACAGACGGTCGCTTCTCTGGAGGTACTTCCGGTTTATCTATTGGACATGCGTCACCCGAAGCTGCTGAAGGTGGTGCTATAGGGCTGGTGGAAGAAGGTGATATGATCGAAATTGATATTCCAGAGCGCACTATTAATTTAGCCATCAGTGATGATGAGCTTAAACAACGTCGCAATGTTATGGATGCCAAAGGTGAAAAAGCCTGGCAGCCAGAAAATAGAAACCGTGTGGTTAGTCAGGCATTAAAAGCCTACGCGGCATTAACAACCAGTGCTGCCAGAGGCGCAGTGCGTGATGTCAGTCAACTTAACAAAAGGTAAGTGAATATGGCCGTTGGTGATTATCTCTCCGGAATTTTTGGTGCATCGCCAGTAAAACCCATGCAACAGCATATGGCGGAAGTTTTTTCCTGTGTATCTGAATTAACCCCTTTATTTAAAGCTGTCATAGCTAAGGACTGGGATAAAGTTAAAGAAGTTCAGAAGCGTATCTCGGAATCAGAAGGCGAAGCGGATAAATTAAAAAAAGCAATCCGACTGCAATTGCCCAATGGTATGTTTATGCCTGTCTCGCGTAGAGACCTGCTTGAAATTTTGACCATGCAGGACAAAATTGCCAATACAGCAAAAGATATTGCAGGCACAATTATAGGGCGAAAAATGGAACTGCCAGAACAAATAGCTGTTGATTACCCTGCTTTTGTTCTGCGTTGTGTTGATGCCTGTGATCATGCGCAGTCGGCTATTAACGAACTGGATGAATTAGTTGAAACAGGCTTTCGGGGTCATGAAGTAAAGCTTGTACAGAAAATGATTAAAAAGCTGGATAAGGTAGAGAGTGATACCGATAAATTGCAGCGAAAAATTCGTCATAAATTATTTGAAATTGAAAATGATTTACCCCCTATAGAAGTTATGTTCCTCTATAAAATCATAGAACTAACAGGTGATATTGCAGATAGATCCCAGAAAGTGGGTAGCCGTTTGCAATTACTTCTAGCGAGATAAACGATGAGTATTATTTCTGAATATGGAACTTTTTTTCTGGTTCTAGCGGGCATCTTCGGTTTGTTTATGGCATGGGGCATAGGTGCAAATGATGTCGCTAATGCCATGGCCACATCTGTTGGTTCTAAAGCATTAACTATTAAACAGGCAATTATTATTGCCGCTATTTTTGAATTTGCAGGTGCTATTTTAGCCGGTGGTCAGGTTACAAAAACCATTCGTAAAGGCATAGTTGATGCCGATATGCTGGGTAGCTCTCCAGAGTTACTGGTCTTTGGCATGCTGGCCGCTTTACTGGCCGCCGGTTGCTGGTTATTAATTGCTTCCAGTAAAGGCTGGCCCGTTTCCACAACCCATTCCATTGTAGGTGCGATTGTTGGTTTCTCCATGGTGGGCATAGGAATGGATGCCGTGCATTGGGGCAAAGTAGGTTCGATTGTAATGAGCTGGGTTGTATCACCTGTGATGGCGGGTGTTATTGCGTTCTTATTATTTAAAAGTGTGCAAATTTTAATTCTTGATAAAAAAGACCCCATTACCAATGCAAAGAAATATGTGCCTATTTATATGTTCCTGGTGGGTTTTATTATTTCACTGGTTACTCTGTTTAAAGGTTTAAAGCATGTAGGTCTGGAAACTACAGCGCTTCAAAATTACAGCATTGCTGCAATTATGGGTGTGCTGATTATGCTGGTGGGTATTCGATTTATTAATCGTATTGAAATTGACCCATCTTTAGATCGAGACTTTCACTACACCAATGTAGAAAAAATCTTTGCTGTACTAATGGTTGTAACATCCTGTGCAATGGCTTTTGCTCATGGTTCAAATGATGTGGCGAATGCCATTGGTCCTGTAGCCGCTGTTGTCGGCATTGTAATGTCTGATGGTGAAGTTCATTCAAAATCTCAATTATCTATTTGGGTATTGTTATTGGGTGGTGTTGGTATTGTTACTGGTCTGGTTATGTATGGCTCACGAGTGATGGCAACGGTGGGTAGTAAAATTACTGAACTTACACCAAGCCGTGGTTTTGCTGCAACTTTAGCGGCAGCAACCACAGTTGTACTGGCATCGGGTACGGGTTTGCCAATTTCAACAACACATACACTGGTGGGTGCTGTTCTAGGTGTGGGTATAGCGCGTGGACTGGCTGCATTAAATCTTACCGTGATTCGCAATATTTTTATGTCGTGGATTATTACATTGCCTGCCGGTGGTGTTTTGGCCATTGTGTTCTTTTATATTCTTAAATTTATTTTTGGTGGTTAAAAAATTTAGCCGCAAAGGCGCAGAGGACACAGAGACTATTTAGGTATTTTTGGTTATTTCGTTAAGGTGTTTTCGTTATCCTGAGTGCAGTCGAGGGATCTTAAGCCTCACGACACTCGATCTCTCGGGATAACAAATAATGCAAAAAATTCTGCGTCTTTGCATCAAAAAACAAACCCAGGAAACATCATGAAAATAGGCACTCCATTATCCGATTCTGCAACCAGAGTAATGCTCCTTGGCAGTGGTGAACTTGGCAAAGAAGTCATTATTGCTCTGCAACGTTTGGGCATTGAAGTCATTGCTGTTGATCGTTATAAAAATGCACCGGGACATCAGGTTGCACATCGCTCGTATGTTATTGATATGACCGATGGTGCAGCTTTAAAAGCTTTAGTTAAAAAAGAAAAACCAGATTTAATTGTTCCAGAAATAGAAGCTATTGCCACTGATATGCTGGCAGAAATTGAGAAAGAAGGTTTGGCCGAAGTTATTCCTACAGCACATGCGGCGCAGCTTACTATGAATCGTGAAGGTATTCGTCGACTGGCAGCAGAGGAATTAGATATCCCCACATCCAGTTATGCTTTTGCAGCAAGCCTGGAAGAACTACAGCAGGCCATTGATAATGGTATTGGTTATCCCTGTATTATCAAGCCGGTAATGTCTTCATCGGGAAAAGGTCAGTCACGCCTTGAAGGAGCAGAAGATGTGGTTAGTGCCTGGGAATATGCCATGACCGCAGGGCGAGTTAATCAGGGAAAAGTCATTGTTGAAGGTGTGATTGAATTTGATTATGAAATCACCCAACTAACCGTACGTGCATTAAATACAAAAGGCCAGACTGAAACACATTTTTGTGCGCCAATAGGGCATATTCAAAAAAATGGTGATTATGTTGAAAGCTGGCAGCCTCAACCCATGTCTGAAACTGCCCTGGAAGAATCTCGTCGCATAGCTGAAAAAGTAACAGCAGCTTTAGGTGGCAAGGGCATATTTGGTGTGGAATTATTTATTAAAGATGACAAAGTCTGGTTTAGTGAAGTTAGCCCCCGGCCTCATGATACAGGACTGGTTACTTTAATTAGTCAGTGGCAGAGTGAATTTGCACTGCATGCCAGAGCGATATTAGGATTGCCGGTTGATACCACTTTGCGAGATGCAGGCGCTAGTGCGGTCATTTATGGAGGCATGAATGAAACAGCGATTAGTTTTGAAGGTATTGATGAAGCGCTATCTGTACAGGGTAGTGAAATTCGTTTATTTGGAAAGCCTGAATCTTTTAAACATCGCCGCATGGGTGTGGCTATTGCGTCAGGCTCAGATATTGATGAGGCTCGTGGTCGTGCGCGTTTAGCAGCGTCTAAAGTTAAGCCTGTAACTAGTATTGCGTAAATTTATAAACAATCCTGCTCTTTTTTTTATATCTGTTCAAATGATATTGTTTATATCAGCTTCAGCAAATGCTGATGATTATATTGAACTTGAGTCAATGACGATTAAGGGCAATAACGAATCACCGAGCATACTATATATTGTTCCCTGGAAAAAAATTAAACAACCCATAAAAGACGATCAGAAGATTGTTCCGTATAGTTTATTTAAGAATGTCTTTGATCCCGTTCTTCCAGAGGCCGAAAGGTCGGGCGATGTTATCTCTAAAGATTAAATTTTAGTTTGATAATAATCTATCGTGTGATCTTGCAAGTCTATATCTTGTCTGTTTAAGATAATCTAATAATGTTTTTTTTCTTTTAGATAGTACCGTTAGCAGTAATTTATTTATTATATCGTTATAGTCGGAGTATAAGTTGTTCGCTTTTTTATAAATATAATTATTTTTTCCAATTAGATTTAGTGTTGTTTGTGCTATGTTTTTTGATTCAATATAATTTTTGAAAAATATGGCAGGCATCTTGCCTGATAAGTCAATTTTGTTATTAGATACAATAAAAGTATTATTATCAATAATGCCTTTAATAACTAATGGCTTGTTTTGTTTTAAAAGTTGAGAAATATTGTTTATTCTTTTCTCATAGTGTGTAATGGCATTGTTATAGAGTATTGCCGCTTTATTGTGATTTCCTTTTTTTTCATAAGCATAGGCAATAAAAATATGTGACTCATCGCACTGTATATCCTGATTTGTTTTTTTGTTTAAAATTGATAATGTGTTTATTGCAGAAGTGTAATTTTTTCGTTCCATTTCACTAAGAGCTATGCCGAATAGAGCGTTGTTAGAATATACAGACTCAGCTTTTATTTTCTTAAAAATATTTATAGATTTTATAAACTTTTTATCTTTAAAATAAAGATAACCTAGAATAAGTAAAATTCGATTATTTAACTGGTTATTAATATTGCTCGAATAATTAGTCAAAACCTGATTTATAATATCAATTGATTTATAAGTTAATCCACCATGAGTATATAATAAGGCTATGTTGAGTTGTGCTGTGACATAGTGCCTGGAATTATCAGGAATTTTTTCATAGTAGTTAAGTGCTTTTATTGTTTTTTTCAAACCCTGTAAAGAAATTCCATATAAAATATTTGAGTAACTGCTGCCTGTTTTAGATGACGGGGTGGTCGATAATATGGCATTAATACTTTTTTCCCACAATTTCTGTTTTATATAATAAAGAGCCGGTGTATTTTCATGGTGAGCTACTGGCTTATTGGCCATGTGTATTTCAGATCTTAAGGCGTTTAATCTTTTTTCAAGACTGGATATGTTTTCGATGGAGTACTCTGCTGCTAAAGAATAAGCAGGCATTATTATTAACATGATTAATGTAATAAGTTTAAATAGTTTATAAAAATCAATTATTCTTACGTGTATATTCATTGGGTTGTGAAAAATTATAAAGGCCAAATGCTGTTGCAAACTTAAGTTGTAAAATAAATAAGTTGTGCATTTTTCTATCTAATTGACTAGAATTAAGACTAACATGCTAATGGATGAAAAGCTTAATGTCAGAACAAGTAAATTTAACCCAGTCAAAAATATCTACCGCCGCCCATCCCGATCTGGACTGGAGTCAGGTCAAAGAAACTGTATCCATGCTCAAGCTTGCTGCGGCTCAGGTTGAGTATTCTATGCGTGATGGAAATCGTTCGGTTGATACACTAACTGAGTCATTTACTGCTATGGCAGAGAGCATGCATGTGATTGAGCAGGCATCAAAAGAGTTGTGGGAAAAATATGATATTGAAGATGGCTTAACAAATAAAGTCACTGAACAATGCGATGCCGTATCTTCAAAAATGCAACAGGCTATTATTGCATTCCAGTTTTATGACAAGCTGGTTCAACGGTTAGATCACGTAGTTGGCAGCCTGTCTCAGTTAGGTGAGCTGGTTGGTGATCCAGCAAAGCTGTATTCGCCTGTAGAATGGCGTGGTTTGCAGGAGGCTATTCGTTCCAAATACACGATGGGGCAGGAAAGAGAGCTGTTTGATGCCCTGATGGCGGGTGAAAATATAGAATCTGTGCTTAAGCGCCTTGGTGAAATGACAGAGCAGGTGTCTGCTGAGGATGATATTGAGCTGTTTTAGAGCTTTAATCTACAGTATTTTATTAAGTTAATGCTCTAATTTGTTATTTTATATAGGTATTTTCAATAAAAATACTTTACCTTTAAGTTGTCTTCGGCTATTGTCTTTATTAATAAATGACAAAATACAGGTAAATGACATTGCCACGCTTAGCTGAAGTTGTAACCCAGACATTTCGTTCATTCACATCTAGCACCATTTCAGAACGCCTTTTTGGTAATTCTCTGGAAGACTGGTGGCAGGAATACACTCAAACCCTGGAAGAATCTGCCTATACAGGCAAGGTGCAAACAGCGTTTTTTATAACGACTTTTGCTGCCATGGGGCGATTATCAAAAATTGATGGCCGTATTCATGAGTCTGAGATTAGTCTGGCCAGTAAGGTAATGGATCACTTAAAACTGGATGCTGAGCAGAAAAAACTGGCAATACGCCTGTTTAATGAAGGTAAACAGTCTGATTTTAATCTGGATACAGTACTCAACCGTTTTTATCGAATATGCAACCATCGAGTGAGCGTTATTCAGGTCTTTATCGAGATTCAATTACAGACAGCATTTGCTGATGGAGCAATGAATGAAAAAGAAGAATCATTGCTAAAGCGCATGTGCAAGCGTCTGGATGTTTCACAATCCATATATAAACGCATTGAGCGTCGAGTACGTAAAAATAAATTTGGTAGTGAACAGTCTCATCATATTCAACCAGTAACACCGATGAGTCTGTCACAGGCATGTGCGGTATTAGGCGTGTCACGCTGGGCTAAAAAAGATGATATCAAGCAGGCCTATCGTCGTTTATTGAGTCAATGTCATCCTGATAAACTGATTGCTCAGGGAGCGACAGAGGATGAGCTGGAAGAGGCGACTGATAAAGTGCAGGAAATTAAACGTGCATATGAAATCGTTTCAAAAGCCAAGAAAATTCGTTAGATAGAAAAAATAATCTTGAACCACAGAGGACACAGAGGACACAGAAGAAAGCTTATTTAAATTTGTTTGTGCAAAGCACAAACTATAAAAACCTCTGTGTCCTCTGTGTCCTCTGTGGTAAAAAATATGACTTCCACAGATTCCTTATCCCTGTTACAAAAAAACGTTCCTGAATCTTTACATGAAAAATTAAGTAAACATTGGCAATCATGGTTGCAGGTATGTGATAAAGAAAAAGTTTCATGTGATCCTGCAATTGAATTAGATGTGCTGGGAAAAATCTGGGCATGCAGTGATTTTATTGCTACTAATATTATTCGTAGACCAAAACTCTGGTTTGAGCTAATTGAATCTAAACAATTAGAAACAGATCTTCACCTATCTGATTATCAATCTGAATTAGAACAAATATTTTCAACACTACCCGCGTCAAATGATATTGCTTTAATGCAGGCGTTGCGTTTGTTCAGGCAAAAACATATGACACGAATTGCCTGGCGTGATTTAGCTGCTCCTGCAATATCTGCATCAGAAACAACGGCACAAACATTAAAAAATCTAACAGACCTTGCTGAAACCTGTGTGGATTCAACACTGGAATACCTGTATCAGGATCAGTGTGAGCAAACAGGTACACCTTATAATGCGAATGGTGAGCAACAACGTTTAATTGTTTTGGGTATGGGAAAATTAGGAGGCTATGAACTTAATTTTTCATCGGATATTGATTTGATCTTTTTCTTTCCTGAAGAAGGGGAGACACAGGGAAAAAGAACGCTAGCCAATAGTCAGTTTTTTACTCGTTTGGGTCAGAGATTTATAAAAATATTAAATGATATAACAGCAGATGGTTTTGTTTTTCGTGTTGATATGCGTCTGAGACCCTACGGAGATAGTGGTCCGCTGGTAATGAGTTTTACAGGTATGGAACAGTATTACCAGACGCAGGGGCGTGACTGGGAACGTTATGCCATGATTAAAGCCCGAGTTATTGGTGGTGATCGTGTTGCAGGCCAGGAGCTTATGGATATGCTAAAGCCTTTTATTTATAGACGGTATCTTGATTTTGGTGCGTTCGAATCTATTCGTGAAATGAAAGCATTAATTAATACAGAAATTAAACGAAAAGGTAATGAGAATAATATTAAATTAGGTGAAGGTGGTATCCGTGAAATTGAATTTATAGGACAAACTTTTCAGCTTATTCGTGGTGGTGGAGAAAATGAACTACAGATTCGGAGTATTTTAAGTGTATTAAAATTGTTGTCTGAGAAAGGCTATATGTCCAGCCAGGTTACGAATGAATTAACAGAAAGTTATAATTATTTACGTCGTCTGGAAAATCGTCTGCAAATGTATGCGGATGGGCAAACACATAATTTACCAGATGATGAATTGTTGCAACAAAGCATGACACTGGCAATGGGTTATAAAAGCTGGCATGAATTATTAGAAAAGACAAATTTTCATCGGCAACGTGTACACGCGCATTTTAATAATGTATTTGCCGTGCCTAAAACAGATGGGGATACTGAAAGTAAAACAGTTAATCCTTTTATTTCATTATGGCGAGATAATTTAGATGATGAGGATGCAGTTGAATTATTGCAGCAACAAAATATTTTAGATTGTAAGGAAGTTGTTCGACAGTTAAATGTTTTTAAGCAGTCTTCTTTAGTTAAGTCACTAGAAGGCTCATCACGAAAGCGCCTGGATAATTTAGTGCCATTGTTACTCGATGAGCTGGTAGCTCTGGAAAACGCTGGTGAAGTCATGCAGCGTTTATTAAATTTGTTACAGGCAATTGTTCGACGAAGTGTTTATTTAGCCCTGCTTATTGAATATCCCATTGCGTTAACTCAATTAGTTACTTTATGTAATGCCAGTCCATGGGTGGCTAATCTGCTAATGCGTTACCCTATCTTACTGGATGAATTATTAGACCCGCGAACGCTTTACGAAATCCCCACAAAAAAGCAGCTGGTACTTGAACTGGATGCCATGCTTGCACAGGCAGTGGATGATGAAGAACGTCAGATGGAAGCCCTGCGTAAATATAAACAGGCACATGTGTTGCGAATTGCTGCTATGGATATTGGGGCTGTGGTTAGTGTTTTTGATGTTAGTGAGCAATTAACAGCAGTGGGTGAGGCGTTACTGGAAGAGTCCTGTCATCTTGCATGGCAGCACTTAGTGAAGCGACATGGCAAACCAGAATGTGTCATTGATGGTAAAAAGTATGAGCCAACTATGGCTATTGTGGCGTATGGAAAAATGGGTGGGCGTGAATTAAGTTATAGCTCTGATCTGGATATTATCTTTCTGCATGATAGTAAAGGTGAAAAGCAATATACCGATGGTGAAAAAAGCCTGGATAACAGCACTTTTTTTGCTCGACTGGCGCAACGAGTAGTGCATATTATTAGTATGCAGACTGCAAATGGGCGTTTATATGAGGTGGATACACGCCTGCGTCCAGATGGTGCTGCAGGCATGCTGGTGAGTAGTCTTGATGCTTTTGAGCTGTATCAGCGAGAAAAAGCCTGGGTTTGGGAGCATCAGGCATTAATTCGTGCCCGTATGGTAGTCGGAAATGCGCATCTTGATGAGGAATTTGATAGAATTCGTCGCTCTGTACTGAATCAAAGTCGTGATCTGGATTCGTTGAAGGCAGACGTTATTGAGATGCGCCAGAAAATGCGTGATGCTCTGGGAAGCAAAGCCAAAGACAGGTCGAAGAAATTCCACTTAAAGCAGGATGTTGGTGGTGTCGTTGATATTGAATTTATTGCTCAATATGCGGTGCTGGCAAATGCGGCCAGATATAATGACTTACTTGATCATACAGCAACAAGAAAGTTGTTAAATGCATTGCTAGAGCATGGGGTGCTTGATGAGTCACAGGTTTCTAAATTAAGTGAAGCCTATGAGTTATATCGGTCAAGAGCTCATCAACGAGCATTACAGGAACAGTCATCCTTACTGGATGCAAATGAATTTACAGGCCTGCGTGCAGATGTAAAACAGATCTGGCAGCAGGTTGTTGAGAGTTAATTAATTTTATATTTTAAGAACAGGTAAACAGCCTGTTTAGTTATTAGGAGAAAGAAGTATGCAAACCATGGCTGATCGCGATGGCGTAATCTGGATGGATGGGGAATTAGTTCCCTGGCGCGAAGCTAAGGTTCATGTGTTAACACACACCTTGCATTATGGCATGGGCGTGTTTGAAGGCGTGCGTGCTTACAATGCAGAGCAGGGCACAGCAATATTTCGATTGCAGGCACACACAGATCGCCTGTTTGATTCTGCGCATATTATGAGAATGGATATGCCTTTTGATAAAGAGACTATTAACGAGGCACAACGTACGGTTGTTCGTGAAAATAATCTTCAGTCGGCCTATCTTCGCCCTATGGCCTTTTATGGTTCAGAAGGAATGGGTTTGCGTGCGGATAATTTAAAAACGCATGTCATGGTTGCCGCCTGGGAATGGGGTGCTTATCTGGGTGAAGACAATCTGAAAAATGGTTTAAGAATTCATACTTCTTCTTATACACGGCATCATGTCAATATCAGCATGACTAAAGCAAAAGCTAACGGCCATTACATTAATTCAATGCTGGCTTTGCAGGAAGCCATTACCGATGGATATGATGAAGCCATGTTGCTGGATAACGAAGGTTATGTTGCAGAAGGCAGTGGTGAAAATATATTTCTGGTTAAAAATGGTGTGATTTACACACCAGACTTAACCTCTGCACTTAATGGCATCACGCGCAATACTATCTTTGTACTCTGCAAAGAACTGGGAATTGAAATTGTAGAAAAACGTATTACACGCGATGAAGTTTATATTGCGGATGAAGCATTTTTTACAGGTACAGCTGCGGAAGTTACACCGATTCGTGAACTGGATAATAGAACAATAGGTGCAGGTTCACGTGGGCCGATCACAGAAAAATTACAAACCATGTATTTTGATGTGGTACACGGTAGAAAAATACTAAATCCAGAATGGTTAACAACAGTAAAATAAAGAGAACTGATATGCCAAGTCCAGATACTGCAATGCAAAGTGGATTAGCACAACCCAATGCTAAAGATCGTTATGAAGTGAGTGAAGATGATGTGCCTGTACATTGTCCAATGCCGGGAAGCAGTTTGTGGAATTCGCATCCGCAGGTGTTTATAGCATTTGATAAAAATGGCGAAGGTAAATGCCAGTACTGTGGTGCTGAATATCACTTGAAGGAAGTTTAATTCTTGAACGTAAAAATCCCCGCTTTTGAAAAAGCTAATGTGCTCGTTGTTGGTGATCTCATGTTAGACCGCTATTGGCATGGCCCAACATCAAGAATTTCACCGGAAGCGCCCGTGCCTGTGGTGCGCGTTGATGAAATTGAAGAACGCCCGGGTGGTGCAGGGAATGTTGCTTTAAATATAGCGACATTAGGTAGTCAGTGTACAGTTATTGGTTTAACGGGAGATGATGAAGCCGCTGTTGCTTTAGAAAAACGCTTATCAACATCTAATGTAAGCTGTAGCTTTACTAAACTTGCCAGTAATTCCACGATTACAAAATTAAGAGTAATTAGCCGTCATCAACAATTAATACGCCTTGATTTTGAAGATGGTTTTCAGGGTTACGATGCTAAAAAACTGGTAGATAATTTTAAACAGCAAATTAATAAAACAGATATTGTTATTTGTTCTGATTATGGCAAAGGCTGTTTAACCGATGTGCAGGCTTTAATTCAAATAGCGGTTAAAGAAAATAAACCTGTTTTAGTTGATCCAAAAGGTTCAGATTTTAACAAGTATAAAAACGCAACATTAATTACGCCAAACTTAACAGAGTTTGAAGAAGTTGTTGGTCATTGTATAAATGATGAAGACCTGGTTGAAAAAGGTGAACGTCTACGTGATGAATTAAATATAACGGCACTGTTAATTACAAGAAGTGAAAAAGGTATGACCTTATTAGAAAAAGGTCAGCCAGCATTTCATATTCCCACACGCGCACGTGATGTTTATGATGTGACAGGCGCTGGCGATACAGTTATATCTGCATTTGCAGCGGCATTAGCAACAGGGCAAAGCATGCAGGAAGCAACGGCTTTGGCCAATATTGCTGCTGGCGTTGTTGTAGGAAAATTAGGTACGGCCAGTGTAACGGTTCATGAATTACAGCAGGCAATGAAAGAATTGCTTAATGTAGAAAAAGGAGTCATGGAAGAAGAAGCATTAGCCGAAGTTGTTCGTGATTGTCAGTCTCGTGGTGAAAAAGTTGTTATGACCAATGGCTGCTTTGATATTTTACATGCGGGTCATGTAACTTATCTTGAACAGGCAAAAAGATTAGGTGATCGCTTAATTGTGGCAGTGAATGATGATGACTCAGTAAAACGATTAAAAGGTGATTCCCGGCCTGTTAATATAGAATCACGCCGAATGGCCGTGCTCTCTGCACTGGAATCTGTTGACTGGGTTGTGTCCTTTTCAGAAGACACACCTGAACGGTTAATATGCAAAGTGTTACCCAATGTTTTAGTTAAGGGTGGCGATTACAAACCTGAAGAAATTGCAGGTGGTCAGTGTGTAATGGAACATGGCGGTGAAGTAAAAGTTCTGCAGTTTGTTGAAGGTTGTTCAACAACAAAAATTATTGATGCACTTAAAGACGGTTAAAGTCTAAACTAAATGTAGTTGCGCTTTAGTCGCGAAAAATAAATAGCAAAAAGGTAAAACAGATGATAGTAGTAACAGGCGGTGCCGGATTTATTGGCAGCAATATTGTTAAACAATTAAACAATAGAGGCATAACAGATATTCTGGTTGTTGATGAACTGGAAGACGGCACAAAATTCAAAAATATTGCCGACTGTGAAATCTGGGATTACATGGAAAAAGATGCCTTTTTAGATAAAATAAAAGCACGAGAAGATTTTATTGGTGACATAACTGCAATATTTCATGAAGGCGCATGCTCTTCAACTACAGAATGGAATGGCCGATTCATAATGCAAAATAATTATGAATATTCAAAAGAGCTTTTACATTATTGTCTGGAAAAAAATGCGCAATATTTATATGCGTCCTCTGCATCGGTTTATGGTTCTGGTTCTGTATTTAAAGAAGAAAGGCAATATGAAGAGCCGTTGAATATGTATGCCTATTCAAAGTTTCAGTTCGATCAATATGTGCGTCGCATTCTACCAACGGCTAAAAGTCAGATAGTGGGTTTTCGTTATTTCAATGTGTACGGCCCACGTGAGCAACATAAAGGCACTATGTCCAGCACCGCATTTCATTTTAATAATCAAATTAAAGATACCGGCATTGCAAAATTATTTGAAGGTTGTGATGGCTATGAAAATGGTGGCCAGCGTCGAGATTTTGTTTATGTTGGTGATGCAGTCAATGTGAATTTATGGTTTTTAGATAATCCAGAAAAGTCTGGTATTTTTAATTTAGGAACAGGTAGGAGTCAGCCATTTAATGATATGGCTAATGCCGTTATCGCCTGGCACGATAAAGGAAAGTTAGAATACATTCCATTCCCGGATCACCTCAAAGGTCGTTACCAGAGTTTTACTGAAGCAGATATATCTGCATTACGCGAAGCAGGTTATGATGCCTCTTTCAAAACAGTCGAAGAAGGTGTGAGAGAGTATATGGATGTGATTAATAGATAACATTGTAAATGTATATGTCTGCTGTTAGTCATAAGCAGGCATCGTTTGATTGATTATGCCTGGGGACAGACCTCGCATTTTGAGCTCTGTTCCCACTCGAAGTGACTATGTAATCATGACTCCGTACAGCTTGAGTGGTATCACAACGGGGACGGAGCGCAAATAGCGCGATCCATCCCCAGGCAAATCAGGTTTAAAATTTCTTGATCTTAAATATCCGCAACAGGATGTAAGCAGTAATATAATATATGATTAACCCAGGTTTATTAAAATGACAGAGCGCATATTAGTTGTTGGCCCTTCCTGGGTGGGTGACATGGTCATGGCGCAAAGTTTATTTAAAACACTAAAGAAACGTTTTTCTGATTCAATAATTGATGTTTTAGCACCGGAATGGTCTCGTCCGATTATCAATCGCATGGCGGAAATTAATGAATCTATTTCCATGCCTGTCGGTCATGGGCAGTTTAATCTTCAGGCTCGTTATAAGTTAGCTAAAGAATTAAGAGAAAAAAAGTATAATCACGCTATAGTTTTACCCCGATCACTAAAATCAGCACTGATACCCTGGTTTGCAAAAATCCCCGTTCGAACGGGGTTTCGTGGTGAAATGCGTTTTGGTTTAATCAATGATATCCGGCCATTAGATAAAACCCTGTTAACCCAAACAGTACAACGTTATGTTGCTCTTGGTGTCGATAAAAATACAAAGCTTCCACCAGAAATTGATTATCCTGCATTAGATATTAATAAAGAAAATCAGTCAAAAGTTATAAATGAACTGGGCTTAAATTTAGATAAGCCTGTTGTTGTGTTTATGCCGGGGGCAGAATATGGCCCGGCTAAATGCTGGCCAACAGATTATTTTGCAGGGCTTGCGAAGTTACTAAAAAAAGAAAACAGGCAGGTGTGGGTGTTTGGTTCGCAAAAAGAAAATAATCTGGGTGAACAAATAAAACAGGGGTCGCCTGACAATGTAGTTAATCTTTGTGGTAAAACGCAACTGGCAGATGTGGTTGATCTTATGGCCTGTGCCCAACAGGCTGTAAGTAATGACTCCGGGCTTATGCATGTCGCCTGTGCTGTGGGAGTAAAAGTTTATGGTATATATGGCTCATCAAGCCCAGAATATACGCCGCCGTTAAGTGATGATGCCGTGATTATTAAAAATGACATGCCCTGTAGTCCCTGTTTTGCACGCACCTGTAAATATGATCATTATGATTGCTTGAGAAAAATCACACCTGATATGTTGAATAAAATCCTGGCGAAGTAATATGAAATTTATTGAATTTTTTCTTACAGATATTATTAATTTATTTGAGCATTAGATGACAACTGTTTCTGTTATTTTAATTACTAAAAATGAAGAAAAGCAGTTGTCAGACTGTCTGCAAAGTGTGAAGTGGGCAGATGAAATTATTGTACTTGATTCAGGAAGCGAAGATAAAACATTAGAAATAGCTGAGAGCTTTGGAGCAAAAATATTTAGTCATAATGATTGGCCTGGTTTTGGAAGGCAAAGACAAATTGCACAATCATATGCAGCATGTGACTGGGTGTTTATGATAGATGCAGATGAAATTGCTACTGATGGTCTAGCTAAAGAAATCAAAAGTGTCGTAAGCGAGAATAATCAGCAGTGTGTTTATAATGTGCCCAGGCTGTCATGGGTTTTTGGTCGCTTTATTCGCCATTCTGGCTGGTATCCAGATTATGTGACACGTTTGTATCCACGAAATAAAGCGACTTATGATGATGCACTGGTTCATGAAAAAGTGCTTGTTGACAGTAATCTAAAAGTAAAAAAACTAAGCTCTGATTTATTGCACTATACCTATCGTGATGTGCATCATTATCTGGTTAAATCTGCGGGTTATGCAAGTGCATGGGCAGATCAACGACAAAAAGCGGGTAAAAAATCAACTCTATTACAGGCTTTTATTCATGCTGCTGGTTGCTTTATGAAAATGTACTTTTTACGATCAGGTTTTTTAGATGGCAAGCAGGGTTTTCTTTTAGCTGTTTTATCGGCTCATTCTACATTTGTTAAATATGCAGACCTATGGGTAAGACAGCATGACTCCAGATAAAAATATTGTTAATGAATAAACGTCCTGAAAATATATTAGTTATTAGAAATGATAAGCTGGGCGATTTTATGCTGGCTTATCCCGCATTCTGTTTATTAAAAAAGAGTTTGCCAGAATGCAAGCTAACAGTTTTAGTTCCTGCATACACAAAAGCTGCTGCGGATATTTGTCCATGGATAGATAATGTTATTGTTGAGGATAAACATACCAGCTTTTCAGAGCATAAAAAACTGGCAGGAATATTACAATCTTATAACTTTGATGCGGCTATCATACTGTTTTCAACCATGAGTACTGCAATCACGACACGGCTTGCAAAAATACCCTATAGATTAGCGCCAGCAACTAAATGGGCGCAGTTTTTATATAGCCACAGACTTAAGCAAAGACGTTCAAAGTCTGAAAAACCAGAATATGAATATAATAAGGATCTGGTTTATTATTTTCTTAAACAGCATAAAATTAAACCCGCTGAAGATATTAAACCGCCTTTTTTAATTTTTGATAAAACAGAAATAAATAACTATAAACAATTATTTATTGAGAAATATAAAATACCAGCAGAACAGAAAATTATTTTTGTGCATCCCGGTAGTGGTGGGTCAGCAAATAATCTATCGTTTAATCAGTATGCAAAATTAATTAATGGCATAATATCCAGAGGTGGTCATCATATTGTATTAACAGCAGGTCCAGGTGAAGAAGAGTTGGCAAAAGAAGTTTCAAAACTAATTACAGTGCCGCACTCAATATATTGTTCTACTGAAGGTCTGATTGGCTTTATGAAACACCAGGCTTTTTGTGACTGCTTTATTAGTGGCTCAACGGGAACGCTGCATACAGCAGGTGTTTTAAATTGTAAGACAGTTTCTTTTTATCCACGTAAGCGTTCATCAACACCATTGCGCTGGCAAACATGCAATGAAGATTCAAAACGTATGAGCTTTACACCACCTGAAATAGCAGAAGAGGATGATATGAGTGCTATTGATGTTGATATGGTGGTAAAAAAAATATCAGGTTTTATATAGATCTTATCCTGTTATCCAGAATGAAGATAAAATTTCTTATGTCTTATGATAGTAGTTCATTATAAAGCTCAAGAGTTCTTTTAATGGTATCTGAATTTTTAAAGTGGTCTCTAATTCTTATCTGTGCCTGAATACCCATTTCAATTCGTTTATCAGGTTTGTTATAGAGTTGCATAATAGCATCAGCGATAGCTTTGGCATCTGCGGGTGGAATGATGATTCCACTCTCATTATTAATAATAAGTTCAGGGCTTCCGCCAGAGTTAGTTACTATCGGTGGCACTTTGTAAACCATTGCTTCGATCACTGCTTTAGGAAGTCCTTCTCTTTTAATGGCGGGCAATATTGCTGTATCACATGAAGCAATAATTGCTGGTGCATCTTTTCTAAAACCAGTTAAGTGAATGCGATCTTTGTTTTTACTCTTTTCTATTTTCTCTAGCAGGTTGCCACTTTCCATATTGCCAATAAGCAATATATGAATTTTACTGTCTATGGGCAGGTGGTTTGTTGCATCTAATAAAAATCCAATACCTTTTCTAGGCCGATTATTTGCTATGCAGCCAACAACAAAGGCATCATCTGGAATGTTAAATTGATTTAAGTTGACAGGTGTATCCTGATACCAGGATAAATCATGGCCTTTGTAAATAGTGAGTATTTTTTCTGTGGGTAACCTGTACCAGAGAAAACGCATATTTAAAAAATAGTCTCTTATGGCATTGGCAACGCATACAAGCTTATCTACTTTTGGATTTAGGTAAGTCATCCATGAGGCAGGATCAAAAAAGCTAACATTAGCCACTATGCCTCGAT
>CAZFUY010000019.1:0-30788 GCA_964522445.1 uncultured Thiotrichaceae bacterium
CATTACACTGACTGGACTATCGGCCACGTACACTCAGGTGCTTTAGGCTGGGTTGCTATGGTTGCAGCCGGTGCGCTTTATCACCTGGTTATGAAGCTCTGGAACACAGAAATGTATTCTTCAAAACTGGTTAATCTGCACTTCTGGTTAGCAACAATTGGTGCTGTTGTTTACATCATTGCGATGTGGGTATCAGGCATTATGCAGGCGCTAATGTGGAGAGATTACGATGACTACGGCACGCTGACTTATACCTTCGCAGAATCTGTTGCAGCAATGCATCCTTATTATGCAATGCGTGCAATTGGCGGAATGATCTACTGGTTAGGCGGCGCTGTAATGTTATATAACGTTATTATGACAATTCGTAAGGCTACAGCAACTAACAATAGCCCTGCAACGGCTACGGCTTAAGGTAGGGGGAGAAAAAATGTCTGATAAAATTCATTCAACTAAATTTCAGGACAAAATTGAACGTAATGCATTCTTAATGCTGATTATGGTTATGGTTCTGCTATCAGTGGGCGGCATTGTTGAAATCGTGCCGTTGTTCTATCTCAAAGATACAATGGAGCATAATAAAAATCCGGAAGTTCTCTG
The DNA here is from genome assembly GCA_964522445.1 of uncultured Thiotrichaceae bacterium. Lineage (GTDB taxonomy): Bacteria > Pseudomonadota > Gammaproteobacteria > SZUA-229 > SZUA-229 > CAZFUY01. Next base: position 601 of record CAZFUY010000019.1, read on the forward strand.
GGATCGTCAGCAAGGCCAAACCCTGTCTGACTGGAAAATCGGTGATGGTGTACGTCCTTATACGCCTTTAGAACTAGCTGGCCGCGAGGCTTATATCCGTGAAGGCTGTTACCTGTGTCACTCACAAATGATTCGTCCTTTCCGTGATGAGAAAGAACGCTATGGTCATTATTCACTGGCTTCAGAATCTATGTACGACCATCCTTTCCAGTGGGGCTCAAAACGTACAGGCCCTGATCTGGCTCGTGTTGGTGGCAAGTATTCAGATGAATGGCACATGCGCCATATGCGCGCACCACGTGATGTGGTTCCAGAATCTGTTATGCCTAATTATCCATGGTTAGAAGAAAGCCAACTCGATGTAGATCGTGTTAAAACAACGATGGAAGCCATGCGTATGGTCGGTGTTCCCTACACAGATGCAGATATTGCAACTGCAGGTGACAGTGTGAGTGGTAAGAACGAACTGGATGCTGTAATCGCTTATCTACAGGTGTTAGGTACTATGGTTAAGTTCGACGACTCTAAAGATTACCGATAATCATGATGGACTTTTTCAATACAGACTGGGCGGCAATGACATTCAATGACTGGATTGGCACCATCGTTACGGTGACCATTACCTTTCTAATGATCGGGGCCTATGTGTATGCATTCCATCCAAAAAATAAAGAAAAATTTGAATCGCTACGTCACATCCCTATGGATGATGAAAATGATGCGGAGGACACTAAATAATGAGTGATGACAAAAACCCATTCCCAGGTGAAAATAATACGGGACATATATGGGATGATAATCTGCGTGAGCTGCTAAATGAACCACCTGCATGGTGGCGTATTGGCTTTCATGCCAGCTGGATTTTCGTAATTGTTTATACCCTGCTGTATCCATCATGGCCTACCCTTACCAGCCACTATAAAGGCTTGTTAGGCTGGACATCACTGGATGAATACAGACAGGACATGAAAGAAATAGAAGATATCCGTGCGCCTTATGAAAATAAAATCAAATCAATGACAGCGGCTGAAATACTGGCTGATAATGAACTATCAGACTATGTTATTCATTCAGCTAAAGTATTATTTGGTGATAACTGTTCAGCCTGTCATGGCGGCGGTGGTCAGGGTATTCCCGGCTTCCCTGTACTGGCAGATGATAACTGGTTACACGGTGGCACTATTGAAAATATAGAAGCGACTATTTCCGGCGGACGCGGCACAGGTACAACTAATGGCGGCGCAATGATGACCGCACAAAGCGCGCTGGTTAACGCAGAAGAAACAGACAAACTGGCTAAAGCTATCCTTGCTGGCACTATTGTTAGCGAACCACTGTACATGGAAAAAGGTTGTGTTGGTTGTCACGGTGTTGATGGTAAAGGTATGGCAGTGCTGGGTTCAGCTAACCTGACTGATTCTATCTACCGTTTCGCTGCTAAAGATCAGTTAGCAAGCATTAAACAAACCATTACTCATGGCGTAAACGATCCATCAGATCCACAAACGCGTAATGCTGTAATGCCTACATTTAGTGGCACCAAACTAACTGAAACAGACATTAAAAAACTGGCTGTTTATGTTCATAAGTTAGGCGGCGGCCAATAAATAACAGCAAAGCTGTACACACAAAGATCTGAGCCAAACCTGGCTCAGATCTCGTCAACCTCTAACTCCTGGGGAGAAATAAAATGGACTCAGTAGCATTCTGGGCAATAGCAGCCGTTACAGGTTCATGCATTGTTTTCATATTTTTAATTATCAAAGTAATTAAACTGATAAACACAACTCATTCAGAAGATTAATAAAAGGGGTTTCATACCCCCTTTTTTACAAATAATTAAAACCGTAAATTATTATTTTAAACCCAAAGCCGCATCAATTAGTGTTTGCTTATATGTGATATAATCACTTATATTTTTTCTGGATAGATTCATAATAACGTAATATATAATCTCATTAAAAAATTATTAAAACTTTTTTAAAAAGCCGCTATGCATTTAGTTAAATTGCAGGAGTTATTTTAGGTGGGCACAGAAAAAGAACAGCCAGACCAACAAGCACAAATCGACGAGCTTTATGAAGAAGCAAGTTACTGGCATGTAAATACTGGCGAAGAAAAAATTCACCCAAAACGAATGGCGGGGCGTTTTCGCAACTTTAAATGGCTGGCAGCACTTGTATGGCTAACTTATTTTTTTGGTCCTTATCTTCGCTGGGGTGATCGTCAGGCTGTTTTATTTGATATTCCAAATCGTAAATTTCATATCTTTGATGTTACCATCATGCCGCAGGATGTCTGGTTGCTGGCTGTTATTCTGCTCTTTTTTTCTATCTTATTAGCTGCAGCCACTTCTCTCGCCGGCAGAGTTTATTGTGGCTACTTTTGTTTCCAGACAATATGGACCGATATTTTCACCCTCATAGAAGAAAAACTTGAAGGTAATCCCACCAAACGACGCAAGCTTGATAAAGCCCCGTGGGATTTTAATAAAATAAAAATAAAAATCATCAAACATTTTTTATGGCTTTTAATTGGTGCAATCACAGGTATTTCATTTGTTGCCTGGTTTACAGATGCTTACCAGTTATGGATTGATTATTTAACATTTAATGCTTCTGTAAGTGCCTGGACTATTTTAATCACCTTTACATTGGGCACATATATTCTTGCTGGTTTCATGCGTGAACAAACCTGCTTCTGGCTATGCCCTTATGCCCGCATTCAGGGTGTCATGTATGATTCTGAAACAATCTTACCAACCTATGATGTTTCTCGAGGAGAACCTCGCGGAAAATTAAGCAAGGGCAAACCCATTGAAGGTAATGGAGACTGTATTTCATGCAATCAATGTGTCGCCGTTTGCCCAACAGGCATAGATATACGCCATGGACAACAGGAAGGCTGCATCACCTGTGCATTATGCATTGATGCCTGTGACTCTGTTATGGAAAAAATTGGTAAACCTAAAGGACTTATTCGTTATGCTTCATTAGATGAAATGGAAGGCAAACCCCAACTGCCAGTGCATAAAAGACCACGCGTATTAATTTATCTTGCAATTATGCTGCTATCTATTGTCAGTTTACTGTATGGGCTAACACATTTAGGTACGTTTGATTTTAAAGTTCTGCATGAACGCCAACCCTTATTTGTACAGTTAAGTAATGGTTCTATCCAAAATAAATATTATTTAAAAATTCTTAATAAAACAGATACAGATATGCACATCAGTATTGCAGCCGATGGCCCAGAAGGACTGAAAATGCGAGGCATGAGAGAAAAAACATTACTACCCGCAGGCAAACTAAGTAGCTTTACAGTATTTATAAGCATACCTAAAAAACAGCTTAAAGATGATAGAACATCTATTAACTTTAGAATACAGTCATTTGAAGTATACGAAGACTCATCTGAGTACCTGAGTATGTTTTATGGCCCAAAGTATTAAAGAGCACCTCTAAACTATAATGTAGTGAATAAAATTATGAACGAAGCAATTATATCTAATAATAAAATATCTCAGGACAACCCTAACGCATTACGCAACCCATGGGTTTTAGGCTGGTTAACTTTGGTCGCCATTGTTTTACTGGTTAATTTTACAATGATCACCATTGCCTTTGTAACGAATCCTGGACTGGTAACAGAAGACTATTATGAAAAAGGCCAGGACTATGAAAAAAATATTGCTAAAATTCATGCCGCAAGAAAAGCATTAGGCTGGACATATAAAACAAACTACCCGGCTAATCCTGTTATGAATACCTCCGCACATTACAGTTTTAACATTATTGATAAAAAAGGTTTAGCACTTAGCAATGCCACTGTTACTTTTTCTGCTTACCGTCCTTCAGATGTTGATGCAGATTTTTCTGTAACTATGATAGAAACCATTCCTGGTCGTTATGAAGCAAAAATAAATTACCCCCTGAAAGGTCTCTGGGAAATTACAGCAACTATAAAACAGGGTAATAATAGTTTTGACTTTACACGCAGAACCAGTGTGCTTGCACAATAACAAAATCCCCTCCCCCTGCCCCCTCCCGTAAAGGGAGGGGGAACTAGAAATCATGACAGACTCACAACATAAAAACTGTTTTCACTGCGGCTTAGCTAATTCTGAAAAAAATAAATTTGAAACAGAAATAGAAGGCAATAAACAACAGTTTTGTTGTCTTGGTTGCCTATCCGTATGTAAAATGATTTATAAATCAGGTTTACAGGGTTTTTATCAGCGCACACCCGATGGTCAATTATTAGCACCTCCTCCAGAACCACCGAAAGATATTTCTCTGTATGATCTTGATGATGTTCAAAGCGAATATGTAGACTCTCTGGGCGAAACCCGTAATATTCACCTGCTAGTAGAAGGCATCCATTGTGCTGCCTGTGTCTGGTTAATTGAGCGCACACTTTCAAATACTGCTGGCATTATTGATATAAAAGTTAATCTGGCTAATAAACGTTTGCACATACGCTGGAATAACGAACAAATTAAACTATCAAATATTATTCAACGCCTTAGTGAAACGGGTTATGCCGCCTTACCTTTTGATCCAGAAACAGCAGAAGGTGCAATAAAAAAACAGAATAGAACTTTATTATTACGCATGGCCTTTGCTGCTTTTGCCATGATGAATTTATTATGGGTTTCAATTGCGCTATACAGCGGTGCAGACAAAGGTGAATTTAGATCTTTATTTCACTGGATAGGTTTTGCATTAGCCACACCTACTCTGCTCTATTCCGGCTGGCCCTTTTTAAAAGGCGCATGGACAGGTTTAAAACAGTTACATTTAACAATGGATCTTCCCATTGCTATTGGCGCAACCATAACCTATGCATACTCAGTTTATGTTACCGTGACAGAAAGTCAGATAGGTGAAGTTTATTTTGATACTGTTGTTAACTTCATCTTTGTTATTCTTGTGGGTCGTTTTCTGGAAGCAAAATCAAAGCGACATGCCATTGCAGCCACTCAGCGTTTATTAGACCTGCAACCTAAAGTTGCTAATGTTATTCGTGATGGAAAAACACAGATTGTGCCTATTCGTTCTGTTAAACAAAATGAAACAGTACTTATCAAGGCCGGAAATAAAATACCTGTCGATGGCATTATAATTAAAGGACAAAGCAGCATTAATGAAGCCATGTTAAATGGCGAATCAATTCCAGTAAAAAAATCAGTAAACGATCATGTCTCTGCTGGCACTATAAATATAGACAGTGCATTAACAGTTAAAGTTGAAAACACCTTAAGAAAAACAGCCTTAGGGAAAATAATCAGCCTTGTCGAAGAAGCACAGGCATCAAAAGCACCAATTCAATGTATTGCAGATAAAATTGTTCCCTGGTTTGTTGCCATCACTTTATTATTAGCCACGCTAACATTTATCTGGTGGTACAGCAGCGGTATTGAACACGCCCTGCTTGCAGCAACTGCGGTACTTATTATAACCTGCCCCTGTGCTTTTGGTTTGGCCACGCCAATGGCTATTGCTGTTGCTTCTGGCTTAGGTGCTCACGAAGGCATATTGGTAAAGAACGGCGCTGTATTAGAATATCTATCAGATATTAATCATTTTGTATTTGATAAAACAGGCACACTGACCGAAGGAAAAATCCAGGTAACTCATATATATACCGACAATATAGATGAAGAAAAATTACTACATATAACCGCACAGATTGAACAATATTCAGAACACAGCATTGCCAAAGCGATTACTAATGAAGCAAAAAAAAGAAACCTTACATTAAACACTGACAGCGTTAATCATTTTGAAAACAAAGCAGGCTTCGGCATAAAAGCAGATTTTGATAATAAAAATATTGTTATTGGAACCAGCAACTGGTTAAAAGAAAACAATATAGAAATAAATAAAGATTTACAGAATAAAGCCACTGAATTTGAAAATCAGGGCATCAGTTGCATTCACATAGCCATCAATAAAAATGAAGCGGGATTAATTGTTATTGCCGACAAATTACGAGCCGATGCAAAACAACTCATAGAAAATCTTCGAAAAGATAATATAAAATTAACTCTTCTCAGCGGCGACAGAAAAAATGTTGCTGAAGCCATAGCTAAAGAACTGGGCGGTATGAATGTCATCGCCGAAGTACTGCCAGAAGATAAAGACAATGTTATTAAACAGCTACAGAAAAAAGGCGAACGGGTTGCTATGGTGGGTGATGGCATTAATGATGCACCCGCACTAATAAGAGCCGATGTCGGTATTGCTGTAGGCTCTGGCACAGATGTCTCTATGGAAAGTGCTGATATTGTTTTATTAAGCAATGAGCTTGAAAAAATTCGACAGGCATCTCAGCTATCCAGAAGAGCCTTAAAAACCATAAGACAAAATATAGGCATATCTATCACTTACAATGTTATTATGGTACCACTTGCCATGATGGCATTTGTAACACCTTTAGTTGCCGCCATTTCTATGCCCGTTAGCTCTTTAGCAGTAATAGGCAATGCAGCCAGAATAAGAACTATTTTTAAACAAAAATCATAGTAACTATTAAGCAGGTGATTTATGGAAGTTATTTACGGCCTTATTCCACTTATGATTATCATAGGTCTCGCTATGGTTATTATTTTTTTCTGGACAGTTAAAAGCGGCCAGTATGATGATATGGAAGGCGACTCAAATAGAATACTAATGGATGAAGATGAAGACATGATGCCTGATAATAAAGCAGAAAATGATCCACAAAATAAAGAAGGATTTGATAAAAGAAACTGGCCTGATGCTGATTAGCAATATTAAAAAAAATGATCACTAACACTTTTTGATCTTATAAAACAACCAGGTATCAGAAGCTATAATTTATTTACTGAAGCATAAAAGTCTCATACTCTAAACGATCAAGCTTTCTTGAAAGCAAAGCCAGACCGATAAGACTGGTTAACACTAATGCCATTGCAAAACCATAGCCATAAAACTGCGGCCCAAGTTCCAGTGTAATAAATGTAAAAACTGTATTACACACAGTAAATAAAAAACATAAGCCCAAAGCCATCAACAGAAAATCCAGATAAAACAACACATTTAATATTGCCAGCAAAAGCACCTGAACACCAACAGCTGCAATATCTATTTGAAACAGATGAATATACAAGGGTGATATGCCAATCCATTCAAGTATTCTTGAACCTAATAAATAAAGCAAAACAACGGTTAGCCCCTGAACCTTAAATATTTCATATATTCCCTGACGAATAGTTATTACCATTTCATCTTTTAATTGTTCTATATGATTAAGAGTATCACCCTCTCTGACAGAGGTATAAAAATTATTATAGGCTTCAGCAAAATCAGTTTCCATTCTTACAAGAAATACAGCCATGCCAGGAATAATAGATAAGTAGGCTAGAAATATTGGAATATCATAAATAACAGATGCGCGTAATGGCCCTATAATAGAATCTGATGTTATTGGATTAAACCAGAATATAAATTTATCAACCCAGATACCTAAATTATAAAAAAAACCTGTCAATGCAAGACTAATAAATATTTTTTTTCTATTTAAGAAATCAAATGATATTAGTTGTTTTCCTGGATATTCATATATAACCATGGCTAACATTAAAAACAATAAAACGACCTGGCCTATTACAAAACCTGCAAGCAAACCATTAAGGCCAAATATTTCCAGTGCAATAGATGCAAACACGGTAACACTATAACCAATAAAAAAAACCGTAAGTATAAGCCGATAAGCTTTCATTCCAGATAGAAAGACAACAACAATCCATATATTACTTAAAGTAATAAAACCAGATAACATTAATAATCTGTATTTTATATCCTGATCAAAAAACATAAATAAAACAATAAAACCTGATATACCTCCTACAATAGTGACTAAAGTTAAAACACCAATTAAATTAGCCAGGATAATGTCATCTTTTTTTTCAAATATACGATCTGCAATATAACGGGTAAACATAAGTTGCAAAAACCCGGTAAAGATAAGTGAGAAGGCCATTAAATAAGTAACTGAAACCAGGAACTGAACAATAAGCTCAGCAGGAAACACTCGACCAATACTTATAATACCAACCAGCATCACGCCTAGAATAGAAAGAACCCATGGCCCTGAACTAATAATGCCTGCAAAACCATAGGCCTGTAATAAGCCCATATAACTTTCACGGCGAAGTAACTTTCTTAATTCAAAACCAATGCCAGCCACTAACTTCTCCCCAAAGCCCGGCAATATATATGATGATATTTCGAGAACATATCTTTTTGCGTGTAATAACGCTCTACCCTTTTAATGGCAGCAGCCTGCGCCTGTTTCCATATTTTTTCATTTGTTAATAATTCGATGGCAGCATTTGCGGTTTCTTCAGGACTTGCTATTTGTACCACTCGACCAGATAAACCTATTTTTTTATCTTCGTCATTATTGCCTTCAATTAATTCACGACATGAGCCCACATCGGTTACCAAAGCAGGTACGCCACTTGCGTAACCTTCCAGGACAACCAGTGGTAAAGCCTCACTAATTGATGTTAATACGATTAAACTAATTTGCTTTAAAATATCATCAACTTTCTGAAAACCAAGAAACTCAACATTGTCCTGCAGGTTAAGACTCTCCGCCAGTGCATGGCACTCTTTCGCATATTCAGCATCTTCATCTTCAGGACCAACAATCCAGCCTTTGGCTTGAGGAATTTTATTACAGATTGTTCTCATTGAGCGAATAAAAGTTTTTACATCTTTTATAGGCACGACTCGACCAATTAGTGCAAGAACAGGAGGCACACCTTCAGGTCTTTGATCCCTTAAAAGCATAAATCGATCAATATCTATTCCATTAGGAATAATTTGTGTTCGAGTTTCATCTGCACCATCTTCTATTTGACGCTGACGATTTCCTTCATATAAAGAGACGATGGGATCAGTAGAACTATAAGTTAGCTTACCAATTCCTTCAAAAAAACGAATCCATAACCGACGGATATAACTCACATCATCATCAAGACTGGTACCAAATGTTTCTGTAGCATCTGTAATCCAGTCAGCCTGAGCCAGATCTATCTTTCGTTCTTTGGTATATATGCCATGCTCAGAAAGGATATAGGGCAAGCCACGTGTTCTTTCAAGCATCATTCCCAGCATACCCGCATAGCCTGTTGAAACAGAATGCAGCACTTTTGCCGGAGGCATATTCTTAACAATTTTTGCCAATATAAATAATGGTGAATGCATAGTGCGGATGGTCCAGAAATAATCCACAAAGGAAGGATCTGTGCAATAGTGAGTGTAATATTCTTTTATTTGATTCCATGCTTCTTCACTATACAAAAATTCTTCTTTTGATAATTCATTTTTTTTGCCAAGTGCATTCATTACTATATTTAATGAATCATCATCAATTGCCTGATCTGTAGAACGCAAACAGGCGTGCATTTTATCGACCTGATCAAATACTTCTTTATTTCCCTTATGAGGCTTTGGAGGATTATCATCCCATGATTCCATTAAATAATGGCATTCAAGATGAACAACATTATCAGGGCATTTGTATTTATAGCCTTCGTAAAATTCTTTATTGCCACCCAAAAAAATTAAACTGAAAGTAAAGCCTGGCAAGCCTGAAATTATCTGATTTACCCAACTGGAAACACCACCACTAACAAAAGGGAATGTTCCTTCTAATAATAAAGCAATGTCTGCGGGTTTATTGCTGTCTATTACAGACTTCCACTCCTTCATGTTTGAGACCAGAAATCTGTAATTTTATTTAAAGATGGGATTTGTTTTGCTTCTTCAGGTAATTTATTCAGTAATAGTTTAACGTGTTTGTAATTTTTCATATTAAATTCTGCTTCTGCCATATAAGGCAGAACATCATTTGCTGATATGCCGTATTTCATTGCTTCGGTAAAACGATCCATAGCTTCTTTTTGTCGACCCAATCGTAATAGAACCCGCCCTGATTCAAAACAACTTCCTGCATCATCAGGCTCCAGATCAATGGCAATACCCAGGTTATCACAGGATTGATTTAAAACATGATTCATAACATCTCCCTGAGCCAGACCTAGATAAGATAACTCCCAATAGTGGTTGGCAATTTCTTTATGCAAGCGCGCTTTTGTAGAACCTTTTGACTTTGGCAATGTTTTTTCAATAGCCTGTATACCCGAATTAATTTTTTCTTCTTTTGCATCAAGCATTGAATAAGCAAGCAACCGTATATCATCCACAGGATCTTTTAAAGCCAGCCTGAGTATGGGCACGGCATCACGATCATCTAGCTGCCGAGTTGCCATAATGGCTTTTAAGCGTTTATCAGGACTAGCTGCATTTTTTATAACACCAGCTAAACCGGCCTGACCATAAATATTTTTTTCACTTATTTTTAATGGATGATAAGGCAGTGGAGGCTCTTTGGTTAAATCATAAATATCTCGTGTAACAGCCTGCGGCCAGTTTAAACCAGCAAGCCATGCAGTGTATAAACCTATTACACCAAGGTATGGAATAAAAAAACAGATGGAAAAGAAAAACAAAAACAAATTGTCTTTATTAGTAGAGTAAATCTCAGGCAGCATTTGTAATAGCGCAAGTGAAAAAAAACAGCAGGCCATTATGTGTATAAATATAAAGCCAATAAAAGGCCATCCATCTATTTGAGATGAATCAAGAATAAACCAGGTTAATAACTCAAGCAGAATTGCTATTATCGTGCTTGATTTTTTCCCAATCAATTTTGGTCACTCCACATAATTCTGTCATCAGGTTATTTATAGTTTCTTTACCTGTAATCTCCCTGAAACTTGTCTCTATATCCATGCTCTTCCAGTGCTGACCTACCCTTTCCTTAAATATCTGAGACATACGTTCTCTATAACCTTCAAATTCAATAATGCTGGTTAATGGCATTAATAAAAAGACAACCGTTCTATCTTCTTTATTTTTCTGAACCCAGGCACGATCAAGCCCTCTCATCTGTCCCAAAAGCATATTTTCTATCTCATTAGAGAGGTCTTTTTTCTTTGGTAAAGTTAAAACCAGCAGTATGGTTTCAACATCAAAGTTTTTTCTGTCAGAAATTGTACGTTCAAGAAAATGTAAAAATACGGCACTTTCTGAATTGCCATACGAATAACGATGCTCTGCATGTGAGATTAAATCACCAATATGTCCACACAAAACGGCAATAAGTTGTAAATTTTCATGATGAAAAGCAACAAAGGGCATTTCGTGTATGGCAACGACTCCCCATATATGGCCTTCAACATCTGACACAGGAACTGCAGCCAATAAATTATTTTTATTCATTGGATTATCATCTTCTTCATAGGCTTCATTATTTATACTAACGAGTTGCCCTGTTTCTATAGACTTTCTAATAATAGGATTATATGAATCAACAAGGGAGAAATTACCTAATGAACCAAGTGGCATCGTATTAATTAATTTATCATCTTTTATCTGATAAATATTTGCACTCTGTACATAAGAGTAATCTGCAAGCATAGTTAAAATATCAACTGAAACTTTTTTTAGAACATTGCTCTGGCCTTCAATCGATTTAGCTTTTATTTTTAAATTAACAAGCGCTTCACGCAGACTGTTTGTGCTTGCTGCCAGTCTGTTTTCTAATCGGTCATGAGATACTTTTAGTAATTGATAGTTTCGAGTAAATTCATCCAGGCGTTTTCTTTGTGCTTTATTTATAACGACCTGTTTACCTAGCTTCCTTAACCACATGTCCGTAAATTCACCCACAAGCATGGTCAACATAAGCAAACCTAAAACATAACCTGCAGGAAAATGATCTATTGGAGCAAGTTCAAAACGCCATGCAATGGTAATCATGGAAATTAAAATAATTGTGCTGGTAAAACCATGACCAAAACCATAACGCATGGCGGGCAGTAAGGGGGCAAATAATAACCAGGGGAATGCATGGTTAAGAAAAAACGGATCATCTTCATGAACCCAGTAGCCAAACAGAGGAACAAGAAAAGTAATTAAAACTGTTTCTAACCAGGCAACACGTGAAGATACCCTTATTCGGCTTACCTGAGGGGTTCTTCTTATTAGAGACATTTGATTATTTTAAGGGCATCACTATTAATTCTCAATTTTCTTATTCATGAATTAATAGAGGTGTCCTTAAATTAAGACTGCCAAGTAACTGAGACAGCAATTTATTAACTGTTCCCGTTACGCTTTCGTAACCCCAGCCGGTGCGAGAACCTGTTGCCGACCAGACAATCTTTCCTGTTTTCATATCGATAACTTTTAAAGATATACCAACAGCAGGTTCACCATCTAAACCACTTTTATAACGCCATTCCTCAATACTTCCCGTAATAGCATATTGGTAGTTAGATTTTTTTGCTGATTTTAGAGCCGTTTCATAACGGTGCTGCTCATTCAAATCTGGCAGCCCTGTTTTTAAAGACTGATAGGGATAGATGTCAATCTCATCAAGACCAATAGCGCGTAAATGTGTAGATAGTATTGCCTCTGTACGAATACCTGCCTGAGGCGCTTCAGCAAGATTCATCACTGGTAACATTATCCAGCGGGCCTTTGTGGAAAGAGCCGGCCCTTCATGAACCTGACTAACGCTGCATGCAGACAGCACTGATAATAAAATCAGACCGACGACTGTTTTTGTATAACCCATAATTATGTGATTGATATATTTCATATATTAAAATAAGTGTAGCAGATTCAGTAAGATAACCAAGTTTATTGAAGAAAAATATTACTGTAATTTGCCACTATCTCCCAATGTAATTTCTATATAAAAGATTGATACCCCAGCTACTCTGATCTTCAACCTTGTTTTTTGTCTGGTCTGCAACTAGCCCAAAGCTAAGTTCATCATTGCCTAAAATTCGACTACTAAATCCAGCACTCAAGCGTGTTGCAAAATCTTTTGCTGGGTATACCTGGCCTATCCAGCCATCAATAAAATATCGTAACGATCCAACCTGTGGATAATCTGTTTTAATCTGGCCACGATTAAGTCGCATGCTAATACCTAAAGTACCAAATTCTTCAGCAACCAGTAATGAGGTTACAGAACCGATGGGCAAACGCTGACTGACCTGCTGAGGCAAATTATTTTCTAACTGATTTGAAAGCCAGTTTGCATCAAATTGAACAACCCACTCATTACGCCCCGTTGAAAGCCTGTGACCAATATTAATATCCATACTCCAGCCATCAGCTAAAGCTTCACCCCAGCGACTTTCATAATGGGTCTTAAAAAGTCGAGTACTAATATATTCTCGGCTGCCAATATTTGCACTCATGGCAATGTGCAATTTATCCTGCATACCCAATGCCCTTAAGGCTGTACTTTCTTCAGAAAGTTGATTATTTTCCCATGCAAACTCAAATCTAACACGTTTTGAAAGTAGATAGTCCATGCCTAATTTTATTGGCATAATATCTTTATCATCACGTAGATTAAAATTAATCTCAGCATAATAATTTAACCGCCTTGCTCGCCGCATCACTTTTAGATCTATTTCTGTTTCTACATTATTCTCACCAAGGTCAACAGTAAAAACATCTACATCAAGTGTGTTTTTTGAGGCGGATAAGCCTATAACCCAGTTATGTAGATTAGTTTTAATTTGTGCATCTAATTTAGTTACAAGTAAATCGCCATTAGAATATCTATCTGTTCCTGTTGCCCAGTAATTAGGCAATATATTAGAAAGTGAAGCAGCCTGTTCACGATACAATCGCCGCTCTTTCTGACTCGATAATAAACCAATACCCTCAATTGAATTAGCAAGCGCCTCTTCATATAAACCCAGTCGTCTTAAGCCTTCATTTCTATCTACAGGAGAAATATCAGAGTCATTAGTGACTATATTTTCAATAGTTTTGAGATCATTTTCATTTAATGCCAGAGTAAGTAACTGATTGTCAGAAACTTTCATGCGCTTAAGTTGTTGACGCAAATGCCAGTAGTGAGCCATGTCATGGTGCTCTAATGACATGTACCAGGCAACAAGAAAATCATAAGGAATATTTTTATTATTTTCTCGGGTATTATTAATAATTGCTTTAATCATATTATTCGCATTAACACCCAATCCAATTTCTTTCTCAAGAGAAATATACTGCCTGGTTAATTGCTGAGCAGAACGTCCTGATAATAAAGTGTAAATACTGTTGGCACGTATTTTTTTCATTACATAAAGACGTGTTTTTAATGCCGAATTAAATCGCCCTGCTGACTCCAGTGCATCGGCATAGCTTAACAGCCATAAATCATCATCTGGGTACTGAGATATAATTTTACTATGCCAGTAAACAGATTCACGTGACTCACCTATCTCATGTGTTGCAGCAGCATAAACTGGCCAGTATTGACTGAATCGATACGCTTTATTTTTAAAAACGGTTAGATAGCGCTTTAGTTTTTTTCGTTGATTAGAATTTAATAACGTCCATAAAAATCCGATATGAATTGATTTTAAATCAGGCCTTAGTCTCATGGCATACTCATAGTATTTAGATGAAGCCAGGAAGTTTTCATTTCTATCTTCCAGTTCTGCCATAACAAGAACATAATCAACCAGATCATCAATATTATTCTTATTTTGTAATGCTATGCCCAATAAATATTCAATGTGTGGCCGATTATTTTCTTCTATGGCTGTTTCTATTGCCATGCGTAAATAAATAGCATTACCCGTATTTTTCCATGCTCTTTCAGCAAGGATTACCGCTTGATCTACATCCCTGTTTTCATCTGCCAGTATTAATAATCGTTCATAAGCCAGATCATTTTTATGATCACGCACTAGCATTTCTTTGCTGGATCGACTTAATAAATCACTATCTCTAAATCGCCAGCCTAGCTCAGCTAAAATTTCAATATGAAAAATGGATTCAATTTTTGTAAAATCACTATCCAGAGACTTTGCTTTTAAATAAGCCTTTTCATGATTTTGATAATTCCAATGTAACTCTACCTGCCGAACACCCGCCTGGGTTTCATCACCAAAGTGTTTTTCTATTCGTTGCCATGTTTTTACTGCACCTTCATAGTCATTCTGATTTTCATATAATCCCGCCAGAATAAACCACTTTTCTTTATCTTGCGGATGTTTTGATAAGTATTCATCTAAAGCAATTTGAGATAAAACAGGTTCACCCTGTCGCTCATAGCTATAAACTTTTTCTAACATTTCTTCTGCTGTTAGCTTTCGCTTTCTGGAAATATTATCTAAAGCATCAATAGTTGACTGCTCATCAAAATTCATAATAGCAAGCCTTAAAACCTGCTCATCTTCATGTGAAGATTTTGATGTTCTGGCTAATATTTTCCACTGCTTCTGTGCAGCAACCGGGTGCCCTGTCCATTCTTCTAATTGTGCCAGACGGAGTCTATATTTTTTATTTCCGGGTCTGATAGAAACAAGACGATAGGAGAACTTTCTTGCATGTTGCAGATGAGCCAGAGCAAGCTCCAGATCAAGTTGTCGTGAAATAATATTTTTATCTTCCTGACCATGATAAAACCAGAGTTTTTTATTCCAGTATGCTTCTTTTTCAATATTGCTCTGCATACTATATACAGAAACAATTGTTTCTAAAAAATATTTATTTTCAGGAAAAGAAATTAGATATTCATTAAGATAGTTAACTGCCAGATTATACTGGCTTGCCTCTATAGTAGAGATCACTGACAGCCCTGCATATTCAAGACCCTTATTAGAATCTTCAGCAGCATGATAAGCATTAAAATAATACAAACTGGCAAGGTCTGGCTGTGATGAAGCTCTCGCCCACTTACCTGCCATAGCCCACCATTCAACCTCATTCTCTTTATCTATTTCTGCTAAACGTTTATATATTCTTGAAGCAAACGCTGGGCGATTAAGGCTTAACACAGTTCTCGCCAGTATTTTCAGACTCACTGCATCATATGAAGAAACATCAATATGTTTTAATATATTTCGTGCTTTGGCCAGCACTCTGTAACGCACCGGATCATCCTCAGCCATTTCTCCAAATTGAACCTGGTATATCTGGATATTTATAATATCTGACTGAGCAATATATTTTGCCTCAAAGAATTCGAATCCATCAATTATTTTTTTTGCTTCCTGCCATTTTCCAATAGCCACTAATTGACGAGCCAGTGTCAATCTTAAGGAAATATCATCAGGTCTTAATTTAAAAATAGCCTTCAAATATGCTATTGATAACTGGTCTGGATGTTCAATATAACGCTGATCTTCAAATGTGCCTTTGGCAGGAAACAGCAAAGTCAGCAGAAATACAATCGCAACACCAAGAAGTATTACTACCGGAATAGAAATTAAATGCTCACGTTTATTGACAACGGATTCTTGCATCGTTAATTTCTCTCGTTGTCAGTTTAAAGCGCCATCCTTTAGATGTCTTTGAAGATATATTTTTTATATCAAGTAATTTACATTGGCTAGATTTACTGTGAATTTCAATTATTAATGGCAGATGTGATTTTAGACTTAACAAAATTGTATCGTCATCTTTTTCCCATTTATTTATTCGACCATTTGACTGAAGCAGATAAATATCCGTAGACTCTTTATCTTTAATCTTTAAAATCGTTTTACTAGAAACACCCATGCTTATGTATTTTGCATCATGCAGTTCTCTATAACCAACTACATTACTGGACTCACTAATTGACGGCCATTTATCTTTTGGAAATAATCGCAGTGTTCTTAGATAATGAGTACCTGAATAATATAAAGTTGAATTAAGATCTCTCACTATAACTATTTTTCTAAACTCTATAACTTTAGGAGAATACTCACTGACATATACGGGAAAAATATCTTTATCCATTGTCCATCGATAAGCTTTATAGAGCGCAGCTATAGCTGCTGGTTTTGAACCCGAATAAAAATGATAATAAATATCTATTGGTTTTAAACGCTTAGGTTTATCTGTCATTTTAAATGTCTCAACCACTCGCTGAAAACCATAAAATGGCCCCGTCCAGTCATTGGTATATACATTTTCATTCATAATGGGCGCATACACCTGCACATAGTCACCCACTGTTCTTGCCATAGGTGAAACAAATAATAGAGACGCTCTGTCCTTTCTTATTGTCGTACTTCCACCATTCATATTTATCAGGCCATTGTCATAACAATACTTTAGCGCCACTTCTGTAGGCAAGGCTTCACCCGACCATAAAAACACTTTCGCATTATTATCGGCTAATAAATTTTTATTAATATAATCTATTGATCCCAGAACTTCTCTTTCAAAGGAGAATTTATAATCTTTTATTGCTAAATTATAGCCACCGCCTGATTTCTGTTTTTCTTCAATGGCAAGCCATTTAAATGGATGACTAAAAGTATGACTGGCAGGTTCTACATTGGCTAGTTTATAAATATCTCTGGCAATATTCTCCAGTTTTTCTGATTGCTCTGGGTAAAGCCCCTGTTTCCCAATTTCTCCTTCTATAATAGATACGGTATGGGGATAATCTGAATAACGCTTTAAAATTTTATCTCTTATAACTTCCGCAGAATATGGCGTGCCAACCATTTCTGCCCGGTTTAAAAACCCATCACCATCAATATGTGCCATCCATAATCGTCGGCCATTTTCTGTTGTTACATCAGGCATGGGAATATCCGATAAACCAAGAGCCGTTTTAAAAAATTTAAACGGATCTAATACCCAATAATTAAAACCTTCTGACTGTGAATCTATTATCCATGGAGAAAACGCAACACCTCCCCAGTCACCCGTAATAACTGGTTCAATATATTGCTTTTCTTTATCACCAAAACTAATTTTTAAATGTGTTTTATTATTACTTTTGTGAATTGACTGATAAGCTTCATACGGCACTTTACCAATAAGTGGTTTTGATTCAAAGCCAAGATACTCATCATAGAATCTCACTTTCTTTAAATGGCGTATTTTTTCTTCTACACGCCTCAAATTAATTTTCTGTAAAAACTCATCATCAACATCAAAACCAAAACTGCCCATAAAGGCTATTTTTACATCATCATTAATTTGCCGATATAACCATTCTCTGTATTCAGCATTAAGTGCTTCGCCATTAAACCATGACACGATACCTGCATAGCGTCCTTTTATAACGTCCTCTGGCAACTGGTGACTAATATCAAAATAAACAGGCACGTAGCCAAGATATTCAACAGGCATTGCTGCGGCTGTATGTATACTGGCGGAATAAATATCACCGAGGTATTGGTTCGTGCTGTTATAAAGCATCAATACTTTTCGTGGAATCACTTCAAGCAGGCCAATGCCCAGGTAATTTAATTCGGGTGTAGAGACCCAGGGAGCAAAACCAAGCTCTGCAATTTTTTTTGCAACTCGTCTTGCTTCTTTTCGTTTTGATGGGGGCAAATAATCAATTACAGTTACTGGAATATTATATTTTTCTTTCACAATATTGAGTTTATTTAACAGCCACTCTCTATCATTTTCTTTTACATAACCATATTCTTTATCGATAGGATCCCAGCGAGCAAATAATGATTCAGCAATTACGCCATGCACTATATTATGTACATCTTTTAATACAGGAAAACCGCGATTAAGGATTATTTTTGCCTGTGGATGCTGTTGTGAAATTGCCTGAATTATTTTACTTAAACCCTGCTCCTGCTCTGGCCATAGTTTTTCTTCAACAACACCCTGATAACTATCCAGCGTATCCAGAAAAAAACCATCAAATTTTCTCTGGCTTAAACTGTTAAAACGGCGCTCCATTAAAAAAGCCATCCATTCAGGCCGAGTTAAATCTATAATATCACTGTCCCAGCCTTTGTTTACTCCCATAAACAGATCTTTATTAATTTCTGTGTAATCATCTCGCCATCGCTCAGACTCACCCACGCTAACGTAAGCGATGACTTTTCCACCATACTGTTTTAATTTAATAATCTCGTCATTGCTGATCTGACCGGGATCAACAACAATCTGATCAAATTGTGAGAGTTCATCAACAGGGATATTGCCCGCATAGTAAAAAGCTATGCGAGGCACTGTTGTAGATTGTGCATATGTTATTGTAGAAAACAATATGCCTATAATTAGCGTAATTAAAGTGCGCATTGCGCGTTAAACCCAGGAGTATTTTTCTTATTGATATTTAGTATAGCTATCTATTTTGATTTTTATCGTCTAATCGAAATTAATACTAAGTATTTCAGTAATTTAGCTTGATTGGAATCACCCATTTAGGTGATTTGGGAGAACAAGGCTATTCAGAGCAGATTTTGCTTAATTAATTTTTTTCAGAGGATCACTGAGCAGTGAAAAATCTTTGGGCAAAACATACTGTAAAATTTCTTTTGCCTTATCATTAAGCGCAACATCAACACCCTTTTCCGGGTATAACAAATGAACTGTGCCGGTATCTTTTTCAATAATTGCAGATGCCGGCTTTCCAAAACGTTTTTCAACCAGCATGGGCTGTAAATTAATAGACGGGATATAGGTAATACTGGTAATAACTGCTGATCTCATGCCTCGACTATCTTCACTGCTTAATGTAACCCGCCTTGTACCACTGCCCAGCGTACTTATGCGTACCCCTCTGTCATATATAGCCATGACCTGTTGCTGATCTAAAGAAAAACCAAGTACCATTTTTGCCTTTAGTCCACCAGTCTGTATTTCATTAAAATAAGCTTCAATAACAGGTCGCGACTGACCTCCTCTTGGCTTAAACAGGGTCAGTTCCGCAACTTCTCCAAATAATTTTTCAGCTTCACCCAGGCTGGTTTTACCCAGATTAATCTGAAAAACAGATGTTGAGCCATCAGGCATCAGCGTAATTTCCCAGGGAAATCCCAGAGAATTTCTGTGTTCTTCTGTAGGCGAAAGAAAAACGCCAATAACCACGGCAATAGCACTAATAATAAATACGTTCAGAAAGACATGACGAGACACGTTTATTCAGCCCCCTGTTGAGGATTTTTTTCAGCAATGGGCTGTAATGAGCCCTGCGGATATTTTTCTTTTACCCAGTCAGGCAATATGCCTTCACTGGCATGATGCAATGCTTCTGATTCCATAATAACAAGAATCAGCACAGTCACCATTGTAGGCAATGCAGCCGCACCACCCAGAGCCCAGTGCTGAGGCCTTAAATTGCCGCCTGATACGAGATACAAAATAAGAAAGACCAGCCCCATAATTGCAATCATAATAAAAAAATAAAAATTACGTTTCGCGCATAATTGCCAGTGACCGTTAACATACCAGCTTGCTTTAGATTTTGCTCTTTGTGCGCCCAGAAGTATAAAAACTATAATAACCGCTGAGGCGATTGGCACACCAAATACATACTGGGCAAAATCACGCGAAGTGAGCAATGCAACAAAAACCAGTACATGATTGAAAATCAGATTAATTAGAAATATTTCGTGCGGGAATTTAGCTTTTTTAGCTTCTTCTTTAGAAATATTGAATTGCATGCTCATATTTGAGTAAAAATACCACTGTATATAAAAACAGCCATATTAACATTTTTTCATATTGTAGGTTGGGTTGTGCTTTTTAACCCGGCAATTCCTGCAAGAATGCAGGGGTAAAAAGCACAACCCAACCTACTCAGGCTTGAAATAACTGCCTGTAGTTATCGCTGCTCAGGCGGGCTATTTCTTCAACTGAACTGGACTTAACCTCAGCCAGACACTCTGCCACATGCTTAACCCAGCCGGGGTAATTTTGTTTGCCTCTATAGGGCACAGGCGCTAAATAAGGCGAATCAGTTTCAATAAGAAAACGATCATTCGGCACTTTTTGAGCAACTTCACGCAAGGCATCAGCATTACGAAAAGTAACGATGCCAGAAAAGGAAATATAAAACCCCATATCCAGTGCCTGTTTGGCCATCTCCCAGTTTTCTGTAAAGCAATGCATCACACCACCGCAGGTGTCTGCTTTTTCATCTTTAAGAATATTGATGGTATCTTGCTGTGCATCTCGCGTATGCACAATAACAGGCTTATTGAGTTTGTTAGCAACCTGAATATGTAATCGAAAACTATCCTGCTGCTCCTGTTTAGTTTCTTTGCCATAATAATAATCAAGCCCCGTTTCACCAATAGCCACAACACGATTATCTTCAGCCAGTTTTTGCAGGGCTTCATGCGTGGTTTTATATTCAACAGCATCCGATGGATGCACTCCAGCTGAAACATCAATAAAATCATACGCATCAACTAATTGGCGCATATTTGTATAATCGTGCAGGTTAATTGACACGCACAACATGCGACTCAGCTGATTTTCTTTAATCTGTTCTATTAATGTGGAGAAGCTATTATCAAAATTTTTAAGATCGATTCGATCAAGATGGCAATGGGAATCTATAAACATGGTCTAACCTGTTTGAATTTTATATCAGAGTAAAAACGAGGACTGGGTTACCCCTGAAGTCACATGGTATGTGTCATTCGATCTGAATTAAGCGCACCTGCCAGATAGGTTTCTATTTTATTACGCGTCTGGCCTTTATCCTGAGCACCAAACTGAACTCCTATGCCTGTAGTTTTATTGCCCTGAGCACCCTGTGGTGTCATCCAGACAATTTTCCCTGCAACAGGCAGGCGCTCACTATCTTCCATTAAAGTAAGCAGCATAAACACTTCATCCCCCAGGCTATAGGCTTTGCCTGTGGGAATAAACAATCCACCGTTTTGTATGTAGGGCATATAAGCCGCATAAAGCGCGGCTTTATCCTTAATGGTAAGGGAAAGTATGCCTTGTCTTGGTGCTTTGCCTGGAGCTGCCATAATATTAGTTGCCTGAAATCAGACCCTTTTTAATTGTCGTTGCCATGATATTAGCAAATCTTCCCACAACATTTGTGCATTTAGAGGAATTGATTGAAATTTTCTTAATTCAATAACCTGATCCATTAAACCATAAAGCCCCTGCGAACTTGATCGTTGAGCTAAAGCTTGTAGTTCTTTCTGAAAATCCACATGCACCAGAGAAGCTGTATTACCACATTGTTGCAGCTTTAATAAATCACTAATCCAGTCATATAACCAGCCTAATAACTGGCTGCTCGGTAACTTGGATAAAGCAGACGCAAGCTCAGTAACTGGCTGATTATTAGCCACTCCCATTAAAGCGGTCATCAAGCCCTTTCTTTGTTCTCGCAACTCTTCATTTGCCAGTTTAACAGCCAGTAACGGCGAGCCATGTGCCAGATTAAGCAACAGACGACTATTGCCTTCAATCTGATTACTCAACCAGCTTTCAGCCTGTGCAGCATCCGGCATCTGAAAATCAATCGTCTGACAACGGCTGCGAATAGTAACGGGTAAACGGTGAGGCCTGGAACTAACCAGTATTAAAACAGAACTGGCGGTGGGTTCTTCCAGTGTTTTAAGCAGACTATTTGAAGCATTGATATTCATGCTATCAGCATCAGCAATAACCGCCACCTTGTAACCACTAAACTGACTGGTAAGCGAAAACTCTTTGCACAGCGCTCTGATTTCATCGACTTTAATCGCCTTACCTTCAGCCTCAGGCATAATATTTAATAAATCGGGGTGTGTGCCCGAAGCAATTAATTTGCAGGCACTGCACTCTCCACAGGCTTCAGCAATATCTTCAGACTTACACAAAAGTGAAGATGCTAATTCATGAGCAAAATCCAGCTTGCCTAAACCATCTGCACCCACAAGCAATAAAGCATGAGGTAAACGCTGTGCCTGCTTTTGAGATTGCAGTTGTTGCCATTGTTTTGTTTGCCAGGGGTAGATCATAAATTAAATACCTGTAATCACTTTAAATATTGCAGCAGGATATTATGCACCTGTTTTTGAACTGATTTAAGATCAAGTGATGCATCTATAATTTTCATGCGAGCCGGATCTTTTTTAGCTCGATCAAGATAACTATCTCTAACCCGATTAAAAAACGCATCGCGTTCCTGTTCAAATCGGTCAGGCGCACTGCGCTTGCCTGCTCTTTCACGTCCCACTTCTACAGGCGCATCCAGTAATAAAGTTAAATCGGGTCTTAAGTCACCTAATACCCATTGCTCCAAACCTTCTATGCGGGATATATCTAATTGTCGCCCTCCACCCTGATAGGCATAAGTTGAATCAGTGAAGCGATCACATAATACCCATTGCCCTTTTTCCAACGCAGGCTTTATAACCTGCGCAACATGTTCTGCACGTGCTGCAAACATTAGCATTAATTCAGTGTCATCAGACATGCCTTTAAAATCTTCACCCAGCAATGTTTGTCGCAACGCTTCACCTAAAGGTGTGCCGCCAGGTTCTCTTGTTTCAATATAATTAATTTTTGCATCACCCAGCATGGATTTTATATATTCCATATTACTGGTTTTGCCCACACCTTCTGATCCTTCAAGAGTGATAAATAATGGTTTGTTTTTTTTCTGATTCATTTTTTATGCTTTATTTTTTATGACGTTTTTTTCGTTGAAATTGATTAACTGCTTTTTCATGGTCTTTTAAGTTTGTAGAAAACACATGACTGCCGGATTGATCACCTCTTGCTACAAAAAATATATATTCAGTTTTATCGGGATGCATGACTGCATCTATTGCCCCCTGCCCCGGCATGGCAATTGGTGTGGGGGGTAAGCCTTTTCTTGTGTAGGTATTGTAAGGTGTGTCTCGTCTTAAATCTCTAAAACGTATATCACCATCAAATTTTTCACCTAATCCATAAATCACTGTGGGATCAGTTTGTAGTCGCATTTTTTTATTTAATCGATTAATAAAAACACCCGCTATCCTTGTTCGCTCATCAACCAGAGCAGTTTCTTTTTCTACAATAGATGCCATTATTAATGCTTCGTATGGCGTTTTAAAAGGTAGATCTTTTTCTCGCTTATCCCATGCCTTCTGTAACCGCATTTCCATTTCTTTATAGGCACGTTTTAAAAACTGAATATCACTCATACCTTTTGGAAAATGATAGGTATCAGGATAAAAGCGCCCTTCTGGATGCTCACCGGCATGACCAATTTTTTTCATGATTTCATTGTTTGTTAAACCACGAAGATAATGTTTTAGATTGGGTGATTCATTTATCTGATTCATCATTTGCCAGAACGGCTTTCCCTCCACAAGAGTTATGGAATATTGCTGAACTTTAGCATGAATCATTGCATGCAATAATTCATTGGGAGACATGCCGGGTTTTATTTTATATTCTCCCGCTTTAAGTTTACGTGCCTTACCCGTTATTCTTGTCCATATCGACAAATAATAAGGTCGGTCTATTAATTCTTTATTTGTTAAGTCTTTTGCAAGAGATGCTACTGAAGAGCCTGTTTTAAACTCATATAATACAGTTGATTGTACTGGCATCGGCTTATTAAGAAACAGATACATATCTATTGCAACCGCAATAGCCACCACTAAAAATAAAAAAAATATTTTTTTAAAAAAATTAAAGCTCACGCGCATTATCTTCCATATTTAATAAATCAATTAGTTTTTTAGTAACCTGACCTTTGTTGAACTTTTTATCTTCCATTTTTTTTACAGGCCAGATTCCAATTAAACTATTGGTTAAAAACAACTCATCCATTTCAAAAAAATCTTCTTTTTTAATTTCTATTTGCTCAACACTAAATCCTGCTTTTTCTGCTATTTCAATAATTTGTTCTCTAACAACACCATTAACGCCTGCATATCTTAATATTGGCGTATAAAGCGAGCCATTACTTATTGCAAAAACATTGCTCATTGTTCCTTCTATAACATTGTTATTATTATCCAGCATCAGGCCTTCTGAAATTGACACATCACTCCATTCATTTCTGGCCATAACGTTTTCCAGTTTATTCATATGTTTTAAGCCTGCTAAAGCAGTATTAATTGATGCTGGTGTTTTACAGAATATTATATTTACACCTTTATCACTTAAATCATCCGGGTAATCTGGCCAGGGATAAATACTGACTATTCTGCCTGGTTCAACTTTTTCTGGTTTTAAATAACCCCTGCCTCCACAGCCTCTGGTTAACATTAATTTTACAACGGCATTATCTGTATTGATTAATAGCTGTTTAATATCCTGTAACCATTGTTCTTCTGATATCTCTGGCAAGCCTGTTTTTTTACAGCCCAAAGACAAACGTGATAGATGTTTATCCCACAATAATAACTTACCGTTTTTGTAAGCTATGGTTTCAAATAAACCATCACCATAGTGAAAACCTCTATCACAAAGTGCGATAGAGTTTACTGGTTGGCCATTTATTAAGCTATTTACTGTCATTAGTATTTAAAAGCTTTAAAAGCCCCCTCACCCTAACCCTTCCCCTATGGGAGAGGGGATTTTTAATTTATTAAAGCTTTAATCAGGCCTTTGGCCTTTGCTCTTGTTTCTTCTAATTCATGTTGTGGATCAGAATCAGAAACTATACCACCACCCGCCCTGAACATAAGTTTATTGCCATCTCTTACAATAGTACGAATTAAAATATTCAAATCCATACTGCCATCCCTGTTTAGAAAACCTGATGATCCTGTATAAGCACCACGCCCTGTTTGTTCCAGCTCAGCTAATATTTCCATGCACCTGACTTTAGGGCAACCCGTGATTGTACCTCCAGGAAAAACTGCTTTTATAATCTGCCCTGGGGTTACATTATGCTGAAGCATTCCTCTTACATTAGACACAATATGATGCACATGCTTATAGGTTTCTAAAACCATTAACTCATTAACTTCTACTGTTCCTGGCTGACATATACGACCAAGATCATTTCGTTCCAGATCAATTAGCATAATATGTTCGGCTCGTTCTTTAGGATGCGCCATTAATTCATTTGATAATTTCTGGTCAGCACCTTCGTTAACAGATCTTGGTCTTGTTCCCGCAATGGGTCTTGTTTCTATCTTATTATTTTTAACTTCAATCAAACGCTCAGGTGATGAGCTAATAATCGCTTTATCTTTATATGTTACCAGTGCATTAAAAGGCCCTGGATTACTTTGAGTAAGATGGTAAAACAAACTGCTATTGTTAATTGAGTTTAATAACTGTGTATGCCAGACACGTGATAAATTAACCTGAAAAACATCTCCATCAATAATGTACTGTTTTATACGTTTAACCTGCTGAAGATATTTTTTAGCATCCTCTTCCTGTAAAGCATCTATATTTATAAGCTGTTTATATGAACTGACTTCTTTTGTTATTTTTTCCAAATCAGTTTTGATTTGTTGCAGACATTCTTTATATAAAACTTCACAAACAATGTATGCCTGCTGAGTTTGATGATCAATAATAATAGCAGCAGGACAGCGCATGGCAAAAGCGATGGGCAAGCCATCATCTGCTTCGGGCAACTTTAAACCTGACTCAATCTCTGCAGCTATTTCATAAGCCAGATAAATAAACCAGCCACCTGTAAAAGGCAGCTCTGATTTTATATTTTTTATTTTTTGTTGTTGCCATAATTGATCAAGCTGATCAAGAAAACTATGCTGAGAATCAGCAACTAAAGTATCCTGCGGACAGGCAAAAAGAATATCATATCTGGCTTGTGCTCCACCTCTGGCGGAACTGGCAAGTAAATGGGGGTAGCGTTCTGGAAAACAGGCGTTTAACTGTAATAAGTCAGGTATTGAATCTAGTTTGATGGTTTGGAAATGCGCGGTTTCCATTTTATGGGCTGAGTTATTTGACCGAAAAGAAGCTAGATTTTTTTAAATAATATTGAACCATTCGTACCACCGAAACCAAATGAATTGGATAACGCGTAATTAATTTTCATATCACGCGCTGTGTTGGGTACAAAATCTAAATCACAGTCAGGATCCTGATTATCAAGATTAATGGTGGGTGATGCAATCTGATCTTTTAATGACATGACTGAAAACACGGCTTCGATACCACCTGCCGCGCCTAATAAATGACCTGTCATTGATTTTGTTGATGTTATTGCAAGCTTACTGGCATGATCACCAAATGCGGCTTTCATTGCTAATGTTTCAACTACATCACCTGCGGGTGTTGATGTGCCATGTGCATTGATAAAGTCAATATCCTGTGGATTTACACCGGCATCTTTAATAGCGTTAAGCATGCAGCGAGCTGCACCTTCACCGCCTTTAGAAGGCAATGTCATGTGATAGGCATCACCGCTCATGCCAAAGCCAGCAAACTCAGCATAGATTTTTGCGCCGCGAGCTTTGGCATGTTCGTATTCTTCAAGCACCAGAACACCCGCACCATCGCCTAATACAAAACCATCACGGTCTTTATCCCAGGGACGGCTGGCCGCTTCTGGATCATCATTACGTCTGGAAAGTGCTCGGGCAGATGCAAAGCCACCAATGCCTAAAGGAGAAGAGGCTTTTTCTGCGCCGCCTGTAATCATCACATCAGCATCACCATAGGCAATTATACGTGCCGCATTACCTACGCTATGTGTGCCTGTTGTGCATGCGGTAACAAGGGCAATGTTCGGACCTTTAATACCATGTTTGATTGAAACATTGCCGGAAATCATATTAATAATAGAACCGGGAATTAGAAAAGGCGATATTCTACGAGGACCACCTTTATCTAGCGCATCCTTGTTTTTTTCAATCAATTGCAGGCCACCAATACCTGAGCCAATAGATACTCCAATACGCTCTGCATTTTCATCTGTGATTTCAAGACCTGAGTCCTGAATGGCCTGATCAGCAGCGGCAATACCATAATGGATAAATGTATCCATCTTTTTGAGATCTTTCTTTGCTATATAGTCAGTCGCATCAAAACCTTTAACCGTGCAGGCAAAGGTGACCGAGAAGCCCTCAATATCAAAATCAGTAATCGTGGCTGCACCACTTTTACCTGCAATGATATTTTGCCAGGATTCTTTTAGATTAAGGCCAACGGGTGAAACTATACCTAGACCTGTAACGACAACTCGACGTTTAGCCAAGAATATTCTCCTGTGATGCAAATAAAAAAAGGGCAGACATTTTAAGTCTGCCCTTTTAAATAGCCAGTATTAGCTATGAGCGTTTACATAGTCCAGAGCTTGCTGAACTGTAGTGATTTTTTCAGCATCCTCATCTGGAATTTCACATTCAAATTCTTCTTCCAGAGCCATAACTAATTCAACTGTATCCAGTGAGTCTGCTCCTAAATCATCAACGAAAGATGCTGCGTTAGTAACTTCTTCTTCTTTAACGCCCAGTTGTTCAACAACGATTTTGCGTACACGTTCTTCAGCACTGCTCATTTATTTTTCCTCTGTTTTCGAGATAATTTATAACTGCGCGGTATTTTAGTTAATAACGGCACAGCATGCTACTAAATTCTTTAAAATATTTCATCTTATTGAAATAAAACAAATACATTTAAATTCAATGACTTACAGTATATATTTAATGTTAATACTATTTAAAAGATTCATGGTAATTCAGGTTACGGCATATACATGCCACCATTTACATTGATTGTCTCACCTGTAATGTAGCTGGCCTGGGGTGACGCAAGAAAAGCCACGGCATTTGCAATGTCCTGTGGATCACCTAATTTGTTTAAGGGGATCTGTTTTATAAGCGCTTCACGCTGCTCATCTGGCAGGGCTTTGGTCATATCTGTATCAATAAATCCAGGTGCTACGGTATTTACTGTGATATTACGTGAACCAATCTCACGCGCTAAAGATTTACTAAAACCTAAAATACCGGCTTTCGCAGCAGAGTAATTGGTCTGCCCAGCATTACCCGTAAGACCTACTACAGATGCGATATTAATTATACGCCCAGTTCGAGCTTTCATCATCGGGCGTATAACTGCTTTACATACACGGAAAATAGAAGTCAGATTAGTGTCCATAATGTCCTGCCACTGATCTTCTTTCATCATCATTAATAAATTATCACGAGTAATACCAGCATTATTAACAAGAATGCTCACTGAGCCAAATTCATCACCAATGGCTTTAACAACACCTTTAATGGATTCTACATCAGTAACATTAAGCATCATGCCCTTGCCACCATTAGCCGACAAATATTCAGTGATACTCTCTGCACCCGCTTCTGATGTCGCTGTTCCAATTACAGTAGCACCCTGAGCTGCCAGTGTTTCTGCAATCGCTTTGCCTATGCCACGACTTGCACCTGTAACCAGTGCGATTTGACCTTCTAAGCTCATGTATATTTCCTCTGTGTTATCTGCTGATACTATTCAGCCAGAGCATCGATAAATTTATTCAGATTATCAACGCTATCAATTGTGTAATTAGGTATAGATTTATCTATTCGACGATTTAAGCCTGCAAGCACTTTTCCCGGACCGCATTCTACAATTGCTGTCGCGCCTTCTGCAATAAGGCTGTTCACAGTGTCTACCCACAAAACAGGATTATGTAACTGCTTTTTTAAACCATCTGCAATTTCATCTGTATCGACATGAGATGCAGCATCTACATTTTGTAAAACAGTAATAGCTGGAGAATTAATGTCTATTTCAGATAATTTATTCGCTAAAAGATCAGCCGCATCTGTCATTAAAGAGCTGTGTGATGGAACACTCACTGGCAATTTTATTGCCCGTTTAGCATTGGCTTCTTTGGCTAGCGTCATGGCTTTTTCAACAGCTTCTGCATTTCCTGCAATAACAACCTGGCCGGGGGAATTAAAATTAACCGCTTCTACTGTTAGCTTATTATCAGATGCCTGTTCACATACAGATTTAACCGCATTATCATCCAGACCTAAAATGGCCGCCATAGCGCCAACACCTTCAGGCACAGCCTCCTGCATAAGCTGACCACGGCTCGCAACCAGTTTTACCGCATCTTCAAACTTTAAAGCACCAGCACATACAAGCGCCGTATATTCACCTAAACTGTGCCCCGCCATAATAACGGGTTTTTCATCGGTGCTTTTACGCAATATTTTCCAGGCTGCAACACCTGCTGTTAACATAGCGGGTTGAGTACATTCTGTTTTATTGAGTTCTTCAGCTGAACCTTCAGAAACAACTTTCCAGAGATCATAACCTAAAACTTCAGATGCCCTTGCAAACAGATCTTTTACTTCTGAATGCTGTTCTGCTAATTCTGCCATCATGCCAATAGCCTGAGATCCCTGCCCGGGAAATACACATGCAAACTTCATTTTAAAAACCTTCAAAAAACTTGCC